>NZ_JAJCNF010000039.1:0-23674 GCF_020560945.1 Dorea sp. 210702-DFI.3.125 | reverse complement strand
AAGAGTTTCCATTAAACGCAGTTTGACACGTAGCATTTCACTAAAATACTACGTGTCAAAGCTTTAAAATTTCACCGCTAATTGCATAATCGGATTATAATCATATATCATTTTTATTATATCATTGTTCTGAATCAGCTCATAGGCTTCTTTTCCAATGCTTGTCATATAGAGCATTGTGATAATAATAAATGCCACCCATACAATGATAAGTGCACAGCCAAGTCCAACAACTCCGCCTGCAAGCCGGTTAATGAATCCCAGCACAGGTAATTCTGCCACAATATCAAGTGCAAATACAATTGCACGCAATATAATGGTCACAATCAAAAATGTTCCCAGGAATGCAATAATATGAATAATTAGTTTTGACAGGAATTCTCCTACATACTGTGCAAATGTCTGTACTCCCAGTTGTGAATAAATTTCACTGTTATTATTGGTAGACAACTGTGTCTTAAATACTGCTGGAAGATCTGCTTTTTCTATAGCTGCTACCTGAAGATCTCTTGGAATATCCGCCCCCTCAATTGCATTTTTGACTTCTTCGCTGACTTCGTCATTATTTACACCGTCTAAAATACTGCTGGAAATTCCATACTGTGCCAGTTGTTCTCCTGTAATCTTTCCATTTACAATATCATCTACCGACACACCGTAAGATTGCAATTCTTCTTCACTAATCCCTGCTGCCTTCAATGCTTTTCGTACACTTTCTGCTGAAATTCCCGTTGAACCACTGTCATCACTGCCTCCGGTCAACTGGGAAGCTGCCGCTTTTGCCATCGTGTTCGTCACCTGACTTTTAATCATGTCATCAATCGGCGTATGCTTTTCTATTGCCGATGAAACATAAGGTGATGCTGCAACTACAATGACAATTGTTAAAATCGTAGTTGCAAGTGACACAGCGATACGAATCGCTCCCCGGTAGATTCCAATCAAAAATCCCAGTAGAAATACTCCTGCTACTGCTATCGTTAACCAATTCCACTCCATACCTTCTCCTTATTTTACAAGACGGACATTCTCCATGCCGTTTGCATTTATCACAATGTATTTATTAACTCCCATAGTTGGAAAAATTTCACGAATATTCGTTTCTATCTCTCCTTCAAATTTCTGTATTCCGCTTTTCAGGAAAATACTGCAGTTATTTCCATCATACATAATCACCTGGCCGCCGCTTAATTTTACATTTCCATAATCCCCGGTAAAATCTTTTGACAATGTCTGCTTTCCCGACGTATTGTAAAGCCGGAGTTCATAACCGCCTTTTCCTTCATTTTTCAAGATGAGACCAATATATTTGTTATCATGAAATACGCTTTTTATCTCTTTGTCTATCTTAATCTGACTAGTCTCTTTCGGAACACTTTCGCCTTGATATATTGTCAGCATATTATCTCCGACTACTGCTGAAATCTTCTGGTTCATAAAAAATCCTTCTGCCATCAGTGTTCCTTTATATTCTTCCTGTGTAACCTGATGATCCGTCTCCTGTTCCCCTGCACTGCCAAAATTATAGTAAACTACCCTTGATGTCACACTGCCGTCCTGCGTATACAAATATGTGACCTGCATCACTTCTGCATCTGATGAAATAGCAACATCCATCGGGTATCCTGTTCCGGTCAGCGATGTCTTATGCTCCACCAGGATATTTCCTGCAGTATCATAACAGACGATTTTGGGTGATGAACTGTCTTTCAACACCGCACACACAATTCCCTGACTGGATACTGTCGCTTTTTCTATCGGAAGCGTTGTATGAATCTCGCCCTTTACACCGTCTTTTTGAAAAATGACAACGTCATTACCGCCTTTGTCAAAAATTATTGCACAATCATCTCCTGCTACAACAGTCGGAGTCTTGATCTGATAAGCCTGGTTCCATTTCTCTTCCCCCTGCCGACTCAAATATGCCATTCCATCTCTACTGTAACGAATCACACCTTCCGAAAATTCCTTGTAATTGCTGTCCGTACTTCCTGCCTCCGGATAAGTGTTCGCCACCCGCACATTCGTATACGTCTGTAAATGTATAAATAAATAGATTCCTACAGAAGCTGCCATAATCAATATGACTACTATCAGAATTCTTATTCTGATTTTCTTTTTATGCGCCTTCACCTGTTCCTCCAGTTGCGCCATCTGTGTTTCTTCATCTTCTGTATTGTCCATGATCCGCCTGACCAGTTTGTCCACATCTTCCGAGTCCCGCACCACCCGCAGATCTTTATTCTTTCGATTCAATATTCAGATTCCCTTCATATTTATTATTTCTCCCTATTGTACCACACTCCGAGCTATGGTAACAATAGCTTTTGCCCGATGAAAATCAGGTTCCCGTCTGACAGCCCGTTCATTTTACAAATTGCCTCTACATGGCCGGTATCCCCATATGTCTTCTTACTGATGCTTGCCAATGTATCTCCTTTTTTCACAGTATAATAGTCCGACTGATTGAGTTGTTCCTGTACGGTCGACACTTCCGGAACCGTTCCTTCTGATTTTGCGTCGTTTGATTTTTTTGTATCACTGGAAGCTTTTACGGAACCGCTGGCTGCAACCGTCTCACTATTCTGATTTTCCTTTGTTTCCTCTTGATTTTGCCCTTCAGACTGTGCATTAATTTGATTTTCATTTTCTCCATTCACACGCTGGTCGTTCACCTGAGCATTATCATCCACCTTTGCCTCTGTTCCTTTCGCACTTGCGAGCTGCTCAAGTGACTGCTGTACAGATTCCATGCGTTCAAAATTATTCATCATTGAGACACCTATTGCCAGTACCACCACCACAAGAAGCGCACTGGTCGCGTATAATAATTTTGAACTCTGACTCTGCTCCTTAATCTCCATTCTCTGCCTCACCGCACTACGAAAATCCTTTGCAGCTCGATCCTCAACCATTTCACTGGGTGTCACGCCATTCTGCCTGCGTGTGTTAATCATGTAATTCTGCATTTGTGGATTTTTTTCATAATAAATGTAATGACCGCCGATCTGCATCAGCTCATTATATTTATAAGCAAAATACATCTCATCACTTGACGAAGCATCTTTCCATATAAAAATCGTATTTTCCTGATCATACATTTTCCGGTGCAGCTCCTGCGCTCCCCGATTCATGCTCATTGGATGTCCTGTCTCCAAAAGACACCAGCCAATTAATTTCTGACCTTTGAAATACTCTTTTTGTTCCTTCTCTATTTTTTCCCAAATTTCTTCGGGAATCTTTAAATTTGTTCCTTCAACTTCTACATCTTCTGCCCGAATTGCTCCTGATATATACACAACCACCTTGTCCTCACATTTTGTGATCTCCCCGGTCAATGCCGCTGCTACAGGTTTCTCCATTGCTTTTTCCTGCAATTGCCCAAGAAATGTGTCTACATAATCCTCCACATAAATCTTTGGCTCATCACAGACATTTCCAATCTGTCTTACATTTTTCGGAAGCTGCCGTTCCATATACTCTCACCTCATTAAACATATTTGCCTCTATGGCGGTGTTAATGATAACACAGAAAATATGCATAATTTATCAATCGGTGAGACCTGTCCCGGAAACTTTACGGCATCACGCCCCTACTTTCGACGTCCTGTCTCCAGAAGACTGCAATACTTGTCAGTAAGGGTCGTAACCCAGCCTTCTCTCGTTCTCGGAAATGTCCGAAATGTCACCGGCCACATGTGTGTCCGGATAATATCTACTTCAATCTGATTTAATGGGAAATATTTCTTCGCATTTCGGTATGCTTTTTCCGGATGCTTCAGACCATGAAACCGCTCCCCCGTCTGGGCAGCATGCGTGTGCCAGTCATAAAGGAACAAATCATGGATCATACCTGCCCGCGCCGCAGATCTCGCATCCAGATGAAACATTTTACAGAGACAGTAATTGCAATAAGCCACCCTAAGACAATGTTTATAGCAGTTTGTTTTCCCATGCTGCGGATATTTTTTCATTTCCAGCACGACCGGATGCTCCGCCAGGTCCTGTATTGACTTGTAAAATTCTCGTTTAGCGGCGTATTTATTTTTTGACATAACTGATAACTCCCCACTTTGAATTGCAAAAAGGCATGTCTCATCAAAGACATGCCCCTCATATTCATAGTTCTATATAATCTCCACTGATCTTACTCGCCAAATACAGCTTTGTAATCAGCCTGGAATTTTGCGATTCCCTGATCTGTTAATGGATGATGTGTCATCTGCTCGATTACCTTGTAAGGTACTGTAGCAATATCTGCTCCGGCAAGCGCACACTCTGTAACGTGCATTGGGTTACGTACACTTGCTGCGATGATTTCTGTCTCAATACCTGCAACCGCGAACATCTCTGCGATCTCTGCAATAAGATCTGTTCCTCTTGTAGAGATATCATCCAGACGTCCTAAGAATGGTGATACATATGTAGCACCTGCTCTTGCAGCAAGAAGTGCCTGATTAGCAGAGAATACAAGTGTAACATTCGTCTTGATTCCCTCAGCTGTAAGAACTTTAACTGCCTTAAGTCCCTCTACTGTCATCGGAATCTTAACTACCATGTTCGGATGAATCTTTGCGATTGCTCTTCCTTCCTCGATCATTCCCTCAGCATCAACAGTTGTAGCTTTAACCTCACCGCTGATTGGTCCATCAACGATAGATGCAATCTCTGCGATAACTTCTTCAAATACTCTTCCCTCTTTTGCAATCAGGGATGGATTTGTTGTTACTCCGCAGATAACTCCCATGTCGTTTGCCTTTTTGATGTCTTCTACCTTAGCTGTGTCGATGAAAAATTTCATTTTTTCTGTTCCTCCTTTAATCTATGAACTCATTGTTCATTCTTACTGCCCACCTAAGCAAATTATAGACCAGTTGCCTGCATATATCAAGATATATTTTGTCAAGCAGTAAAACTGCACAAATCAATTTGGGACAGGTGTGAGAGGAGAAAAAAGGCGAAAATACGCGGTAGTTGAAAAAATTGGGGACGGGTTTTTTTAGAAAAACCCCGTCCCCAATTTTCTTTTTTAGCACTTTTCACAATTGTGTGCGTCCTTCTAATGCGCGCAATAATGTTACTTCATCAATATACTCCAGATCTCCGCCTACCGGCACGCCGCTGGCAATGCGGCTGACTTTGACTCCGGTGGGTTTTATCAGCTTGCTGATATACATCGCGGTCGTCTCGCCTTCCAGGCTTGAATTTGTCGCAATGATGACTTCTTCTACATCGCCTTCCAGGCGCCGGATCAGTTCTTTCAGCTTGATGTCTCCCGGACCGATGCCAAGCATCGGGGAGATTGCACCGTGAAGTACATGGTAGACGCCGTTGTATTTTCCTGTCTTTTCGTAAGCTGCCAGGTCTCTTGTATTCTCTACAACCATAATTGTCTTATGATCGCGATTTAAATTACTACAGATTGGGCAGAGTTCCTGATCCGTCAGGGTGCAGCATTCTTTGCAGTAACGTACATTTTCTCTTGCCTCGACCATAGTGTCTGCCAGACGTTTCACTTCTTCTTTCGGCATATGTATCAGATGAAATGCCAGTCTGGATGCTGACTTTGCACCAATGCCCGGCAATCTGGACAGCTCGTCAATCAATTTGCTGATCTGGTTACTATAGTAATCCATTCATGCCTCCTGTGAATTTGGACATACTTGCTGCAGATGCTTCATCTACTTTGTCAAGTGCCTCGTTCACTGCTGCCACAAGGAGATCTTCTAACATTTCTACATCATCTGGATCTACAACTTCTTCATCCAGTTTTACTTTTACAAGTTTTTTGGATCCTGATACTGTGACTTCTACAGCTCCGCCACCGGCAGTTGCTGTAAATTCTTTTGTCTCCATTTCTTTTGCCTGCTCTTCCATCTGACGCTGCATCTTTTGAGCCTGCTTCATTAAGTTTGCCATGTTCCCCGGCATTCCGCCTCCTGGAAATCCACCTCTTTTTGCCATAATTAATCATCCTCCACTACAATATCCATATTGATTAGTTTTTCTATATCTACAAAACTGTCCTCAAATCTCCGTCCTTCTTCTACCTGACGGACATCGATGTCCAGTTTTTTTCCGATTTTACTCTCGATCAGATTTCTGATTTCTTCTTTATGTTCTTCTGTTCCTACTACCCCGGCTCCTACTGCATCCGGCAATACAATCAGAAGTCTGTTTCCTTCTCCTGCACTTAGTCTTGCCTGCTTCAGATAATTCCGCAGCATTGGCGATGCATCCGATGTGAGTTTACGGAAATCTTTTGCCACTTGTTTTACATCTTCATTCAGAGCTTCCGGAAGTTCCGGTTTTTTCTTCGGTTCCTGTTCTGCTCCTTCCGCTCCATTTACATAGACAATACGTTCTCTCGCCGCATTTTCCATAAAATCACCGTTTTCCAGCTTTTCCTCTATTGCCCGCAGGCGGTCAAGCAATGTATCTGGATTTGTCTCCATTGCCGGACGACACAATTTAATCAGTGCTACCTCCAGCATGACCCTCTTCTGGGTTGAATATTTTAACTGACTGGTCAGATCTGAAAATACGCGGATATACCGGATCAATGCATCATCCTCGATCATCTGAGCCTCTTCTTTCAGCCGTGCCAGATTCTCACTGGATACATCTAACACATCTTCCATATCATCAGAGCTTCTGACAAGCAGAAGGTTTCTGAGATACCACGTAAAATCTGCTGAGAGCTGCGACAGTTCTCTTCCCTGCATGACCAACTCATCTACAATCTCAACGACACTGTGTACATCTCTGTCCAAAATCTTACGAAGCAGTCGGCTGAATACTTCCGTGTCCACCGCCCCCAGTACTTCCAGCACATGGTCGTATGTCAGCTTCTGTCCGATGTAAAATGCAGCACACTGATCCAAGAGACTTAATGCATCACGCATGGAACCGTCTCCCATACGTGCAATATATCGGACTGCCTTTTCTTCTACATCCCATCCTTCTTTATTAATCAATTCCTGCAATCTTGCTGAAATAGTCTCGATGGAAATGCGTTTAAAATCATATCTCTGACACCGGCTTAAAATCGTGACTGGAATCTTATGCGCCTCTGTAGTCGCCAGTATAAATATGACATACTCTGGCGGCTCTTCCAGCGTCTTCAAAAGTGCATTAAAGGCCCCGATAGACAGCATATGCACCTCATCAATGATATACACTTTATAACGTCCTTCTGTTGGACGATAGGCGACCTCTTCCCGGATTTCACGAATGTTATCGACACCATTATTGGAAGCCGCATCGATTTCAATCACATTCATGGAATTGCCTGCGGCAATCGCCTTACAAACTGCACACTCTCCACACGGGCTTCCGTCTACCGGGTGTTCACAGTTAACTGCTTTTGCAAATATCTTGGCAACCGTTGTTTTTCCGGTTCCCCTTGTTCCACAGAACAGGTATGCGTGTCCGATACGATCTGCTTCGATCTGATTCTTAAGCGTCCGCACAATTGCATCCTGTCCCTTTACATCTTCAAATTCATTTGGCCGGAATTTCCGGTATAAAGCCATATATGACATGGTTATTATTCATCTCCAAAACTAATTCCGGTGATCTTTGCCTGTCTGATGATCTCAGACTTCGGATCAACATATTTTAACTTTCCTGCTACTTCACTAAGCGGGACACGAACAATCTTATCATTCTTTACGGACATCATACAACCATAATTTTCATCTAAGATCGCGCGGGCAGCTTCTGCGCCGAGTCTTGTTGACAATACACGGTCAAATGGACACGGGGATCCACCTCTTTGTGTGTGTCCGGGAATTGCGATACGCACTTCCTGCTGAGTTCTCTTCTGAACTTTTTCTGCCATCTCATAAGCTACAGAAGGATATTTCTTCTTTGCCTGTTTGTCCTTTAATTCTTTCTTGGAAAGCTTCGCGTCTTCCTTGGAAATAGCTCCTTCTGCCACTGCGATAATGGTAAACTTTTTACCTGATTTGGCACGTTTGTCTATTGCCTCTGCAATCACATCCATGTCATAAGGAATCTCCGGAAGCAGAATAATGTCGGCACCGCCTGCAATTCCTGCGTGCAGCGTTACCCAGCCAACTTTATGTCCCATGATCTCAATAATAAATACACGGTTGTGGGAAGTTGCTGTTGTATGGATACGATCGATCGTATCTGTTGCGACTTCAACCGCACTGTGGAATCCAAATGTCATATCTGTTCCCCACAGATCGTTATCGATCGTCTTCGGAAGCGTCACAACATTTAAGCCTTCCTCACGCAGAAGGTTTGCTGTCTTATGAGTTCCATTTCCACCAAGGATCACAAGACAATCCAGACTTAACTTGTGATAAGTGTGCTTCATAGCTTCTACTTTGTCCAGCCCATTTTCATCCGGTACACGCATTAGTTTGAACGGCTGTCTTGAAGTTCCAAGGATTGTTCCTCCGACTGTTAAAATTCCTGAGAAATCTTCAGCTTTAAGCATTCTGAAGTTCGAGTAGATCAAACCTTTATATCCCTCTTCAAATCCATAAATCTCCACGTCTTTACGTGCCTGAAACAGTCCTTTCACCACGCCGCGCATTGCTGCATTCAGTGCCTGACAGTCTCCACCACTTGTCAACATTCCAATTCTAAGCATCTGTTTTTCCTCCTGCATCTCGTGTCATTATCTTAAAGTCATCTAATAATTCCTGTCTATGGAATCATATCTGCTCACAGCAGCAGTTGCTGTAACCAGTATCAAACAGCTTTGCTATCTATTATTTCGTCAGTACTTCTACACTCTTTTCTTTTACAAGTACCATGTACTCTACCTGGGCTGACAATCCGTCATCATCTGTATATACGGTCCAGCCGTTATCCTCATCTACATAGAACTCCGGTGTTCCCTCGTTGATCATCGGCTCGATTGTGAACATCATACCAGGAACAAGCACCATTTCACTGCCTTTTGGTGTTACATAACTTACAAATGGCTCTTCGTGGAATTCAAGACCAATTCCATGTCCTCCAATTTCCTCTACAACAGAATATCCATTTTTCTTTGCATGCGTGTTAATCGCATATGCAATATCTCCCAGATGCCCCCATGGCTTTGCTGCCTTTAGGCCACGCTCTACACACTCCTGTGTTACACGCACGATCCGTTCTGCTCTTTCGGACACATTTCCAATCTTGAACATACGAGAAGCATCTGAATAATATCCATTTAAAATGGTTGATACGTCTACATTGATAATATCCCCTTCTACAAGGATTTCATTCTCACTTGGAATTCCGTGGCATACAACATTATTGATCGATGTGCACACACTCTTTGGAAATCCTTCATATCCAAGCGGTGCCGGAATTCCTCCGTGTTCTGTCGTGAAATCATATACAAGCTTATCGATCTGCGCTGTGCTCATACCAGCTTTGATATGTGCAGCCACATGATCCAGTACTGCTGTGTTGAGGTCAGCACTCTTTCTGATTTCGGCAATCTGCTCCGGTGTCTTAAGAAGTGACCGGTCCGGAACAATCTGTCCTTTTTCTGCAAGCGCCCAAAGTTTTACGTCTAACCTATCCATAATTAACGTCCATCTCCTTCAAAACAAGTGCGGAGTACGCACCCATGTTTACAACTATCTCTCCATCTTCTACTATATACTCTTCGTACTCAGTTGTGTAGCCCTCATGATAAGAATACATCAGCCTTCTCATACGTCCACGCATCGGGATTTCTGCCTGCCATACAGGAACCGTTACTTCCTCCAGAGCATCACTGTTATTAATGATTACAACAATCCGCTGGTTCTGATCTGTTCTTGCATAAGCCAATACATTTTCCCGCCACTCAAGCATCTGAACAGAACCTTCCCTGAACACCGGATATCGCTTGTGAATCCGGATCATTTCTCTGTGAAATGCAATCAGCTCCTGATCTTCATGCCCCCACGGATACGTACGTCGGTTGTCTGGATCCGTAAAGCCGCACACGCCGGCCTCGTCGCCATAATAAACAGTTGGTGCGCCCGGCCACGTCATCTGCATAACGACCGCCTCACGCATAACTGCCACATTGACATTTTCATTGGCTGCTTCTGCCCCCAGTTCCTGCACACGGCCGACTCTGTGATTCGTTCTCGTCAGGAATCTGGAATGGTCATGATTCGACAATTCATTCATGGAAACCTGCAGGGACGGCGTCATCATATTGCTCATGTGATGACGTATCGCATTTACAAATGCGTCGGCGTTGCCTCTTAAGTCTTCTCTTGCCTCGTCACTGTGCTTCTCCATCCCAGTCAAAAACCAGGTGACCGGCTCCATAAATGCGTCGTAGTTCATGATGGTATCCCACTCATCACCTTCCAGCCACTCGCTTGGATCTCCGTAATGCTCCGCCAGGATCAGTGCTTCCGGATTTGCTTCTTTTACAACTTTACGGAACTTTTTCCAGAATTCGTGATTGTACTCGTTACTTCTTCCAAGATCCGCTGCCACATCCAAACGCCAGCCATCCGCATTGTACGGCGGTGACACCCATTTCTTCGCAATCTCAAAAATATAAGCTTCCAGTTTCGGTGAATCTTCGTAGTTCAGCTTCGGCAGTGTATCATGTCCCCACCATCCGTCATATGAACCATTGTATGGCCAGCGTTCCCGCTCTTCCTGAAAGAACCGGAAATAGCTGCGATACGGGCTGTCTGCGTTGACATATGCTCCCGGCGCATACCCTTCCTGTTTCTCGTAAATGCGCTCTCTGTCCAGCCATTTATTGAAGGATCCACAGTGATTGAACACTCCATCCAGAATCACCTTCATGCCGCGCCGATGCACCTCTTCCACAAACTGAACAAAAAATTCATTGCTGGCTTCCAGATTCTTTTTGTCCGTCACTCGTTTTTGATATTTCGTGGCATTGGCATTTTCATGATCGCCCTCTGCCAGTATATTTCCGCCGTCTTCAACAATCACTCCATAATGAGGATCAATGTAATCATAATCCTGAATGTCATATTTGTGATTGGAAGGAGATACAAAAATTGGATTAAAGTATAACACTTCTACTCCAAGATCCTGTAAATAGTCCAGTTTATCCCAGACTCCTTTTAAATCTCCACCATAGAATTCCCGCACATCCATGGTTGCCGGATAGCGGTTCCAGTCTGTAACTTTTCTACTGTAGTCTCCGATATAGTAATATTCCCGGTCTTCCACATCATTGTCAGGGGCACCGTTGCAGAAACGATCTGTAAATATCTGATACATGACTGCGCCTTTCGCCCACTTCGGTGTACGAAAGCCCGGACAGACTACATAATCATAGTCTGACACCACTCGCTCTGACACTCCGCACCGGTTATAATAGCATACTTCACTGCCGCTTCGGATCTCAAAATAATACCGGAACGGCTCCTCACCCAGCTGTCTTTTTATCTCATAATAGTCAAATACTTCGCCCGTCTGTGCCTTCTCCATCTCATACCGGATTTTCTCGTGAACAAGGCAGACATGTTCTGCATCGTCCTTAGCGGTACGGAACCGGAACACAACTTCTTCGTTGCGCTCCGGTTCGGACGGATTCACATACTGCGAAGTACCGTCGCAAAATAATGCTTTCTTATTCATCTATGCTTCATCTCCAAACAACGCTTCAAACTCTTCTCTGGAAATCTTTTCTTTTTCCAAAAGCAGTTCTGCACATGCATGAAGTACATGATCGTACTCATGAATAATGCTCTTCGCCTTTGCATAGCACTCATCTATGATCCGTTTTACTTCCTGATCGATCACACCGGCAACATTCTCACCGTAACCCCTGGAAGCATGGGCAAGATCTCTTCCGATGAAAACTTCATCGCTGTCATCGTCGTAATTGATCAGTCCGACTTTCTCAGACATACCGAACTTCGTTACCATGGATTTCGCAATACCAGTCGCCTGTTTAATATCCTGAGAAGCTCCTGTCGTAATATCATCAAAAATGATTTCTTCCGCAACACGGCCGCCAAGTGCCACTGTGATATCCTGCAGCATCTTGCCTTTTGTATTGAACATTTCGTCCTGCTCCGGAAGCGGCATCGTATATCCGCCGGCACTTCCGGTCGGAATGATAGATACACTGTACACCGGTCCCACGTCCGGAAGGACATGGAACAAAATTGCATGACCTGCCTCGTGGAAAGCTGTGATTCTTCTTTCTTTTTCAGAAATAACACGGCTCTTTTTCTCTGCTCCGATTCCGACTTTGATAAATGCTTTCTGGATGTCTTCCTGCTTTAAGAAGAGGCGTCCTGCTTTTGCTGCCAGAATTGCCGCTTCATTTAATAAGTTCTCAAGATCTGCTCCTGCAAATCCTGCAGTTGTCTGCGCGATCTGTTTCAGATTGATCTCCTCACTGAGCGGTTTCCCCTTTGCGTGAACTTTTAAAATTTCTTCTCTTCCCTGTACATCCGGTCTTCCGACTACGACTTTACGGTCAAAACGTCCCGGACGAAGGATTGCAGGATCCAGAATGTCGACACGGTTCGTTGCTGCCATGACAATGATCCCTTCATTGACACCGAATCCGTCCATCTCAACAAGTAACTGGTTCAATGTCTGCTCACGCTCATCATGACCGCCGCCCATACCGGTTCCTCTTCGTCTTGCGACTGCATCAATCTCATCGATAAAAATGATGCACGGTGCATTTTTCTTAGCCTCTTCGAATAAGTCACGGACTCTGGAAGCTCCGACTCCGACAAACATTTCCACAAAATCAGATCCGGAAATAGTAAAGAACGGAACTCCTGCCTCTCCGGCTACTGCCTTGGCCAGCAGTGTCTTTCCGGTTCCCGGAGGTCCCACAAGGAGAACTCCTTTCGGGATACGCGCTCCAACCTGGATATATTTCTTAGGTTCTTTCAGGAAATCAACGATCTCCTCCAGCTCCTCTTTCTCTTCTTTCAGTCCTGCAACATGATCAAATGTAACCTTCTTGTCGCTGTCTGTGCTTAACTTTGCACGACTCTTTCCAAAGCTCATGGCTTTGCTTCCGGCATTTCCTCCCTGACGGTTCATCATCATAAAAATGAACATCACACCTGCAAGTGTAAGAAGCACCGGCAGAATTGTTGTTGAAAACAATGTGTCCTGCGGAACATCTGCCATATCATAGTCCAGCTTATTCTCTTTCAGATAATCCTGCACTTCATTAATATCTGAAACATACAGATACCGCACCTGCTTACCGTCTTTATCTTCCTTCTTCAGTTTGATTTCCACATGTCCGGTCGGCACATTTTTATTCTGAATCACAGAAATGCTGTCTACATTGTCTCCTGTAACCAGTGTCTGAAACTCACTCCAGGTAAGTCTGTCACTCTGGTTCTCGAACATGTTCGTAAACCAGAGCACTGCAAACAGGAATACAACAAGAACTAAAAGACCGGCTCCGCTGATTCCTTTATTTTTTCTAGTGTCCAAGCTTTTTGCTCCCTTCTACTCCACACCTTCTACAACTCCGATGTATGGAAGATTTCTATATTTCTGGGCATAATCCAGACCGTAGCCCACAACAAATTCATCTGGAATGTTAAATCCGACATAATCAACCTTCACGTCTTTGACACGTCTTTCCGGTTTATCTAATAATGTACAAAGTCTCAGGCTCTTTGGTCCACGTTTTTTAAGAATTTCAATCAGATAAGAAAGTGTTCTTCCTGAATCAATGATATCTTCTACGATCAGAACATCTTTTCCTTCCAGTGTCTCATCAAGGTCTTTTGCAATCTTAACTACACCGCTTGAAGCTGTTCCGTCACCATAACTGCTAACACTCATAAAGTCCATGGACACCGGCACGGTAATTCTCTTTGCCAGTTCGCACATAAAGAATACGCCACCTTTTAATACACAGATGAGATGCACTTCTTTTCCTTCATAATCTTTACTGATCTGCTCTCCAAGATCACGGATCCTCTTATCAACTTCTTCTTCCTCAACTAATACTCTTACTGTCTCTGCCATAATTTTCTCCTTTGCAAAAGTGAATTTCTAAAATCTTTTTTGTAGATTCTGTAATCTGATAACGCTGGCTCTGTCTGTGACCGACCACCCACATAATATCGTGCCCATCTGCCACCAGCCAGACTTTCTCTCGCTCTTCCTGCGAAATTTTCTCATTAATAAAATACTTTTTCAGCCTTTGCGTTCCTCCATTTTTATTAATTGCAAGGACATCTCCGGCCTGTCTGTGTCTGATTTCCACAGTGTTATTAATTATATCATAATCGAACCATTTCGTGTAGGTTTTTTCGGGAAATGCTTTCATTCCAGGTGGTCTTTCGAAAATGCGGAACTGAAACAAAGCCTCTGGATTTTCTATATTTTCATCATTTAAATGGTTTGGATCAATCATTTTTGTAGAAATGACTGGTTTCTTTTCAAACTTCACTCCTCCATAAATGCGGCTCGCCGTCACAGCATAAGGCAAATCTATTTTCCGTCCCACCTGCCGGTTCAAAAGCTCCTCTACCGCCTGTACATGTACTGCACTGATATCCTTCTCGTGCCCCGCAGCTTCACAGATGATCCGGTGGATCACATAACTTTTTAACGGTACCGGGACTTTGTCATATTCATTTTTATTCAGAATCAGACTAATAGCTCCTGTAGCAAGATTTGTTTCTTTCCGACATGATTGTGGCTCTATCTGCAACACTTTTTTCTTATACTCCTCAATCTGCATATCCACATAACTCCAAAGTTCACGCACGCTCTGAGCTGTTCTGGAAATGTGCCAGACTGCCTGTTCATTTATTTCCTCCAGTTGTGGAATAACCTGATTACGAAGCTTATTTCTTGCATAAACATTTTCTGCATTCGTCTCGTCTGTACAATAAGATATTCCCACTTTTTCTAGATATGATTCAATCTCATTTCTTCCTATATTAAGAAGTGGACGAATCCAAAATCCGGACACCGGCGCAATCCCGCCAAGTCCCCGGACATCTGTTCCCCGGCACAAATGAAATAACACGGTCTCGGCCTCATCATTTCTGTGGTGTGCCAGCGCAATTTTCCCAAAACCTTGCGTGCTCTCTTGTCTGCCATTGGCACACTCAGCATGATGGACCTGGATATCACCATATTGAGCATTGTCACATGGAACATCACTATACTGGTTTCTTACTTCCAGAAATGCCTCTCTCCTGGCCTTTCTGCCCGCTTCCTCTTCAGACATATTCCAGCATTTTGCAAGTTCTCTTATATTCTTATGATAAACAACAAGCGGAACATTCCACGCATCACAAATTTTCCGCACATAACGCTCGTCTGCGTCAGCACTGTCTCCGCGAAGGCCATGATGTACATGCACCGCCGTAATTTCCAATGTTCCATCTCCGCTTTTTTGTCGTTCATCCCGAAGCTTTGTAAGCACAAAAAGCAGGCATACGGAATCTGCACCTCCCGATACGCCTACAATTACTCTGTCCTTTTTCTCCAGCATATGCTGTTCTTCTACATAAGCTTTTACTCTCTGATACATCTGCTTTATCCTGTTAGGACGACTCTCTAATCATCTGCCCAAACATTTCCTCGCTTATTTGTTATTCAAGAATGACTTTGATTTCTGCCCAAATATGAGCCTAAAAGTGAAGTGTAAGCTTCACAATATGCTTCACACTATACTTCACAATATGCTCCGCAATATGCTCCACAATATGCGAATCGTGGGCAATATCTGATATCAATATATAAAATTTGCCCGCAAATTGCAAGTTTTCCATATATTTTCTCTATTTCACTATTTACATATAGACCATATTCCTTTTTTATTCTTAGAGGCAAATACTTCAACTACAATGATATTCTAAAGCTTCCAAATTCCTGTCACAAGAATTGTCATATCATCAAGAGGCGCTGCGCCTGCATATTCCATGACCCGGTTCAAAATGTGATGTGCCATTTCTCCCGGATTCTGGGACTCCACCTGACAAATGAATTCTTCCATGAGGCTGTCCTGTTTCCCCGTCGGCAAGGTGTCCAATACACCGTCTGTCACCATAATAAGAAAGTCTCCATCTTCAAGTTGTCGCCGCTCCGGTTCTATATCAATCCTTGCCAGCGCACCAATCGGAAGGGAAATAGAATGCACTTCCTCCACCTCATCTTTTCGTTTTATATATGTAGTGGCTGCTCCTGCTTTTACTATCTCACAGCTTGCATCGTACAGATCAATAATCGCCACATCAATCGTGGAAAACATTACTTCTTCCCGACCGGTCACGAGGGCTGTATTCATAATCTGAACTGCCGTTTTTACCGGGAATCCAGCGTTTAAAAGCTCTTCTAACATCTCCACTACCATCGTACTCTCCCGAAATGCGCGCTCACCTGAACCCATACCGTCTGACAGTGCCACACCTTTTCTTCCTCCCGGCAAGTCCGAGGTCAAAAATGTATCTCCGGAAATTTTCTCGCTGCCTTTTCCTATTTTGGCCACACCCTGGATCGTGTGAAATCTTGCTCCTTCCACACAGGCAACTGTGCAGTACTCGTCCCCGATAATTGGGCGTTCTCCCCTCCCGGGAACCATGATCCGGCCTGCCATTTTCCCAACTTCTGACGCCAGTTCTTTCATAGCGACAATATGCCCCTTGGACGCCTTTAACGTCAAATGTATCTCATATTTCCCCTGGGCGGTCATATAAAAAACCGAGGACAAAATCTTGATTCCGGACTTTTTTAACTGATTTCGGATTTTCTTTTTCAAATGCTCATCTTCAAATATCCCGGCATCCAGCTCGTGAGTCGTATAGCACAAAGTCTTCGCCAGGTCATTTAACTGCGCAGCAAAGCCCTCCCGGTTCTGTACCATTTTATTATTCCATATCAACTTCTGTCTCACATTTTCATAATTTTCCAGTGTCTCCCGCAAAAATCTCGGTGCCAAAAGGCACTGCTTCATAAGCCTGCGTTTTAATTCCACATTTAGCTCGGCACCGTAGTCCTGAACCGCACACAGAATTTCCCGCATCATATGATACGTTTGCTGCCGTCTCTCCCCCAGACATTTTTCTCGATTTTCACACTCCCGGCACACCTTCTGAGTCACACGCTCAAAAATATCGTCATTTTCCTCATTTGTAAATGTGGCGCGATAATCCTCCAGCTTTGAAAATGTATCTGACAGCTTCTTTAAAGATCCCGCAAACTTGTCTACTTGAATCACATACGGATTCGTGAAAATCTGTGCTCCCCGCTCTTTCAATTCCTGCATAAAAATCTCCCCTTACTAATTCTTCTATCTCAGCTTTCGTATTCCCGCTCCGCTTTTTTCAAGAATGCCTCGGCATTCTTGTTGTGAGGTGCGCGTCATGCAATTGCATGACTTACTTCTACTGCGCGCCTCTGCAAGTCTACACTCCGTTTCGGTCGGCGCAAAACCATTGTCCACCGGACAATGTGCGCCCTGCCGGAGGCTTTTTTATATAATAGGAAATGCAATTTCTATTATGATTAGGGTGTCAAAAGGTCACTGACCTTTGATATATATTTGTACCTTGAAAACTTAACACGATATATGAAATGAAATCATATCGATATCTGGTAAATTCAAGAATGCCTCGGCATTCTTGCTGCGAGGTGCGCATCATGCAATTGCATGACATACTTCTACTGCGCACCTCTGCAAGTCTACACTCCGTTTCGGTCGGCGCAAAACCATTGTCCACCGGACAATGTGCGCCCTGCCGGAGGCTATATCAGCTGGGGGATTGACTCCCACCACTGATACCAGCTTGTTTCTCACCACCTATAGAGGTGGGAGTCATCTCCCAGCTGATATATACGCTGATAATCAGTTTATGAAAGACTATCTGGAACAACAGAATACTTTTGATGAAGGAGCTTTTATTGTTGCAGATGGTGCTTATAGCAGTGAAGAAAATTCGCAGATAGCAGCATTGGATTTTCAAAAGCTATTGGATTATATCAATAGCTTGAATAATTGCGCTCCAAAAATAGAAACGGCATAAAACAACCAAGAAAGTCATCTGCAATATCGTTAGTCCACAAGTCTAAGGCAAAACTCAAACGCAATTCGTGTTAAATTTTCAAGGTACAAATAAAATCATATATTAATTAACGTGTCTTTTGACACCCTAATCCTATTATACAAAAAAGCTTCGGGCTTTCGCCCAAAGCTTTTTCATTCGTTACTTTGCTTTTAATATGATCTCATTTTCATTCACCAGACCAAGCTTTTCCTTCGCAATCTCTTCCACATACTCGTCAGTTCCAACGTATGCTTCCATATCATCTATCTCCTGTGATCTGGCTTTCTCTTCATCTATCTGTTTCTTAAGCTCCGTCTCCTGAGCCAAATAACTTTTCTCCTTCGCCCGAAGAGAAATTCCACCGACCACTACAAGTGCTGTCATCAAAAGAATTACACCTGTAATTACAAGCACACTCAACTTGTGTTGATTCGTCCGCCTCCTGGACCTTCTCTTACGGCTATTACGCCTTGTATCTTTCATATTAATACTCACCCTTGTCTTCGGTTCCCACACCGATTTATACCTTTTTATAATAATAACTTTTTTCCTGAAATTTATCAAGTTTTACGGGTGTAGATTTTTTTACACATTTTTTTAACTTTCTGCAAAAGCCATGACATCAAGCACGCTCCAACTACAACACCTAGTATATAATACCAGCGCACACTACCACTACTAGTGTGGTAAATTTGCACAAACAGATACATTTCCACAAAAATCCAGTAAAACAAGTCCTCTATTCCGACTGCGAGAAACGAATGTTTCACAATATCCCGGAAGCATTCCAGGCATCTGTATGTTCCTCTTAAAAATAATCCAGATGAAAATGCAGTCAGAAAAATTAATAATTCTTTTTCAATCCCAATCATTGACTTTCCTGCAACTTTCCACACACATTAACGAAACAAACGTGCAAATAAATTCTCTCCCTGTTTTTGTTCTGCATGCACATCCGAATAAGCAATACTGTCAATATTTCCGGACAAATCCACTTCTCCTTTTTCCAGACTCAGCCGGTTTACATGAAGGTCCGTCCCCTTCACCATCAACATTCCCTGCTCCGTTTCCAGTAGAACTTCATTCAAATCAAAAGATAATACATCCTTCACACCCGTCACCAGACTTGCGGTCCGGTTATTCAAAACCAGTTTATGCCCCCGCATAGCTGGTTTTGATACATTTCTCTCATCCATGCACATCACAACCTTTCTTAGTAATCATATGAAAGGTACCCTGCATTTATTACAGATATTTGAACAAGTCTTTCGCCTCTTCCTTCTTCGTCGTCTCCTGAATATCCAGGACTTCAACTTTCACAGTTCTTGTACCAAACTGAATTTCAATAATATCTCCGACTTTAACCTTGACGGAAGCCTTCGCAACACTACCATTGACCAGCACTCGCCCAGCATCACAAGCTTCATTTGCAACCGTTCTGCGCTTGATTAAACGCGACACCTTCAAAAATTTATCTAATCTCATAATATTTCTCCATTTTCTTCCAATTGGGGACGGGGTTTTTTCAAAAAAACCCCGTCCCCAATTAAATTGTACGCTTCTTACACACAATTTCCATATACCAAAAAGAACGAGGAGCCAACAACTCCCCGCCCGTACACTTATCTAGAACTAATCCATTACTCGTTAACAGCGTCTTTTAATGCTTTACCAGCTTTGAACTTAGGTGCTTTGCAAGCTTCAATCTTCATTGTCTCCCCTGTAGACGGATTTCTTCCCTCTCTTGCAGCTCTCTCGCTTGTCTCGAATGTTCCGAATCCAACTAACTGAATCTTATGACCTTTCTTAAGTTCTTCTGTAACTACATCAACAAAAGCTTTTAAAGCTTTTTCAGAATCTTTCTTAGAAATCTCTGCTTTGTCAGCAATAGCTGCTACTAATTCTGTTTTGTTCATGGATAATTTCCTCCTCCTGTTTATCTAGGCACCCTGCCTCTAGATATTGTTATACCTGTTTTCCCTATATTTGTCAAGGATATTTACCCTTTTTACCGCGTATTTATAGGCTTTTTAGGCATTTTTAAGATTCAAATCCGAGCATCAAAAAAGTGATTTAAAAAATGTTCTTTTTCCTTCATTTGTCTAACTGCCATCTGCATTTTTTCAACATTTTTTATTGATATCCATGCTTTATTTGAATGATAATATGAATTTGCAACTTTAAAAAATTTTTCTGGATACATCAATCTATTTTTCAAATACTCCAATTCATTTTTCCCCAACGGTATAATTGCTGAATATGCATTGAGTATTCCATCGCTGATCCATTCTTTGAAACCTTGTTTTTCCATTGCCTTTCTTAAGAAATAATACAAATCCTCTACTTGAACATTCTTTTTAAAATGATCAAAATTCACCGTGTAAACATTTAACTTTCTATGCCCATAATTATCTTTTTCAGAAGTCGCATCAAACAAAATATTGTGGTAATTGTATTCACCATGTACCATATATCCTGCATCAATGCTTTGTTGATAAAGCTGTTTATATCCCGAAGCTTTCAGGCTTTTAACCGCTGCGTCTGCCCATGCTTCCATCTGATCAAAATACTCCAGGAACAAATATTCAAACTCCCCTTTCGGAGAAACATTTCTGATGTATGCCCGCACTTTACGTAATTCTCGATTATGTCTTATATACCCCTCCTCCAAATTCTCCGCTTCCGACACATTTTCCATTATTTTTTTTCTCATCAACAAATGTATCTTCGCCAAATTACCTGCTGCCTCAAAAAGTTCTGCCGCTCTTCTTACATCGCATTCCCGTCCCGGCGGCATTCGTCTAAGCATGTAAATACTTCCATCAACCCCCTTTGTCACATAATCTCCTTCCCGGTTTTTCACTGGCATATCTATAGTTTGATAACCATAATCCATAAAATACTCATACAATTCGATAAGCGCAGGAAGCCTCTTTTCAGATACCCCTACCTCTCTCATTAAAAACACACCCTTATCTGTGCTGCATAAAATAGCACCCCTGGTCTTCCGGGTGCTATTTACGGCAATTTCATATTGTTCTAATATATTATCTCGTTCATAATCTTGCATATTCAGCCCCCTGCACTCTACTACATATTCTCTCTATCCTATGAAAACAATTGCGAAAATATGCAAATGGGGACGGGGTTTTTTCAAAAAAACCCCGTCCCCATTTGAACTTCAACCTGTCCCTTTTTAAATTGTAGCTTTTTTCAGTAAAATTTCTTTCTGATTCAATTCCGGATCTTCTATAACCATTTCCAGTAATCGATTCAATATTTCACCAATTTCTTTTCCTGGCTTAATTCCAATAGCTATCAAATCGCTACCACTTACAGCCAGTTCTTTCAATGAAACACATTGCTTCGCCTCTTTAATTTTTGCATACAGTGTTTCTATATCATCTAAATTTTTTAGTTTTCGTTCCCGCAAATATGTACTCTGTGCTAACACATCCGCACGTCTCACTTCCATATAATATTCGAAAATGTCTTCGCCAATCTTATTCATGGCTCTCCTTACATTTTTCGCTTCTGCCGGCATACGATAATCATGATAAAGCACCAGCCTTGCAACAGTTCGAATTGTCTCATTATCAAATTTTAATCTTTTTAAAATTTCTTTGGCAATATGCTCACTACCAATTGCATGTTTTTTAAAATGTGCCTGTCCCGTCTCATCCATAGTCTTGTACTCAGGTTTCCCCATGTCATGAAGCAACATTGTAATACGTAATATTCTATCCGGACGCACCCTCATTAATGCATGTAATGTATGCTCCCCTACATTGTACATATGGTGTGGCGTCTCCTGTTCCGTCTTCATAAGAAGATCAAATTCCGGCAAAAACTGCTTTGTAATTCCAAGCTCATAAGCTGTCCGTAACATATCCGGTCTATCAGAAACTAACGTTTTTACCAGTTCCACCTGAATTCGCTCTGCACTAATTTTCCGAAGCGTTGGAGCCAGCTCTTTCATAGCCATTCTCGCCTCGTCATCAATTTCAAATCCAAGCTGTGCCGCAAACCGTATTCCTCTTAATATACGCAAAGCATCTTCCGAAAATCTTGCCGTTGCATCTCCCACACAGCGAATAACTCCTTTTTTCAAATCTTCCATTCCGCCAAAAATATCTACAAGTCCATCTGCATCATTATATGCCATCGCATTGATTGTAAAATCTCGACGGAGAAGATCCTCTTTTAACGACCTAGTAAATGTAACCTCCTTCGGATGTCTGTTATCTTCATATTTTCCATCAATTCGATAGGTCGTCACCTCGTATCCTTCATGATCGAGCAAAACTGTAATTGTTCCATGCTCAATCCCTGTATCAAATGTCTTATCAAACAATGTTTTTGTTTCCTGAGGCATCGCAGAAGTTGTAATATCCCAATCTTGAGGAATTCGTCCCAATACGGAATCCCGTACACATCCTCCGACCGCATAAGCCTCATAACCATGTGTCTGAAGCGTCTCTATAATCTTTTTCACATTCTCAGGTAATACAATCTTCCGGTTTTCCATTCTCATATGCCTCCTTATTAATCTGTATTATTATAACACACTTTCAATTGGGGACGTGTTTTTTTCAAAAAAACTCCGTCCCCAATTGAATCTTATCCTGTCCCCTTTTGAATTGTGTAAAGTTCACCTTCAATTTGTTTTCTAATCCTCTTTACATAACTTTTCGAGACTCCTAGCTTTTCTTTTACTGCATTTTCGAATTGCACTCTACTTTCTACGAACTGTAAAATCTCCAATCCTTGAAGTTGTCTTTGTTCTTGCATGTTCCAAAGTATTTCCCACGCCAATTCTACATACTGCCTATACTCTTCCTCTTCTGTATCTAAAAACACATTTTCATCCTTTTCCTGATGAAAAGTTCCAATTGATGTCCCATCTTTAAATTTTTCCTCATATAACTTTAATGCTTTTTCACTTAATACTTCTCTATTCTTTCTTTTCCCAGTATATTCCCTCATACTGCTATGTTCATATTGCATTATGTTACTACATATTTTTGCTTTTACTGGATTCATATGAATATAACGCAAGCAGCTCCAAAAATACCTTTCATCTTCTATACACTGCGTATTATATCGATTTTCAAATACATAACCCGTACGATTATGCTTATAATTATAATATTTCGCATATCTTCCCAGCACTTTTGCCATAAATATTGGCATAATTTCTTTCTCAGCTTTTGCTAAAAGGTGAAAATGATTTGACATAACACAATATGCATAGATCTCAATATTACAATCTTTTAAATTGTCTTTAAGCAAATTCAAAAACCTGGTTTTTTCGCGTTTTTCACCGAAAATATTTTCCCGATCCAAACCTCTGGATACAATATGATAAAAACCCGTTGCACTTTCACGCCTTGCTCTTCTCGGCATAGGCATCCTCCTCCCTATCTACTTTTCTTCTATAAATGTTGGCAATTCTCGGCGACACGCCAAATACTGATAATAATGTAGAAATATCATGAATAACAAGAATTGCGTTGTAGAATTAAATTAACACATTTGTTTCTATAATGCAAGAAATTTACGAACACAATACCATAAAATTCAATTGGGGACGGAGGTTTTTTAAAAACAATGTCATTAAGTTAAGGATAAAATTGTAATTATTGAGGCTTTGACAC
>NZ_JAJCNF010000038.1:0-25045 GCF_020560945.1 Dorea sp. 210702-DFI.3.125 | reverse complement strand
ACAATTTTATCCTTAACTTAATGACATTGTTTTTGAAAAAACCCCGTCCCCAATTAAATTGTTTTAAATACTTACACATCTTTCATGGTGAGTTGTATTCTTTTTTTCTTTAAGTCTACGCTCATGACTTTGACGTCTACGATGTCTCCTACGCTGACGACTTCTAATGGATGTTTGATGAATTTTTTGTTTGTCATCTGGGATATGTGTACAAGTCCGTCCTGGTGGACTCCGATGTCTACAAATGCTCCAAAGTCGATTACGTTTCGGACGGTTCCTTTTAAGATCATGCCTTCTTTTAAATCTTTCATTTCCAGGACGTCTGTGCGGAGGATTGGTTTTGGCATCTCGTCTCGTGGGTCGCGTCCTGGTTTTTCCAGTTCTTTTACGATGTCGCGCAGTGTGATTTCTCCGATTTCCAATTCTTCTGCGAGTTTTTTGTAGTCTTTGATGGTGAGGGATAAGCCTGCCAGTTTACCGGCGCAGATATCTTCGGTGGTAAATCCTTGTTTTTTCAGGAGTTTTTCTGCTGCCTCATAGCTTTCTGGATGTACGCTTGTTGTGTCCAGTGGATTTTTTCCATTTTGAATGCGTAAGAATCCGGCGCATTGTTCAAATGCTTTTGGTCCTAATTTTGCTACTTTTAGGAGTTGCTTTCTTGTCTCGAATCTTCCTTGTTCTTCCCGGTATGCCACAATATTTTTCGCTATGGCTGAGGTAATGCCGGATATGTAGGAAAGAAGTGGTGCGGAAGCTGTGTTCAGGTCTACGCCTACGCGGTTTACACAAGATTCTACGACTCCGGACAATGTATCATTTAACTTTTTCTGGTTCATGTCGTGCTGGTACTGACCGACTCCGATGGATTTCGGATCGATTTTTACTAGTTCTGCCAGTGGGTCCTGCAGTCTTCTTGCGATGGACGCTGCGCTTCTCTGTCCAACATCAAAGTTCGGGAATTCTTCGGTTGCAAGTTTACTTGCAGAATATACGGAAGCTCCCGCCTCATTTACGATGATGTACTGTACTTTCTGTGGAATTTCTTTCAGAAGGTCTACAATGATCATCTCGGACTCGCGTGAAGCCGTTCCGTTTCCAACGGAAATAAGGCTGATATTATATTTTGCAATGAGTTTTTTTAACGTGTCTTTTGCAGCCTGGATTTTCTGTGGTGTCGTCGGTGCTGTAGGGTAAATGACGGTAGTGTCTACAACTTTTCCGGTTGGGTCTACGACAGCCAGTTTGCAGCCGGTACGGAATGCCGGATCCCAGCCAAGAACTGTGTGTCCCACGATTGGAGGCTGCATCAGAAGCTGTTCTAAATTCTTGCCAAATACTTCGATGGCTCCATCTTCTGCTTTTTCGGTCAATTCACCTCGGATTTCGCGCTCGATTGCCGGAGCAATGAGTCGCTTGTAGCTGTCTTCGATTGCTTCTTTGAGAATCTGTGTTGTACTCAGGTTTTCACCATGGATAATTTTCTTTTCCAGATACCGGAGAATGTCCTCCTGCGGTGCCTCGATTTTCACGGTCAGGAATTTTTCTTTCTCGCCACGGTTTAGTGCCAGCGTGCGATATCCAGCCAGACGGTTCACCGGCTCATCGAATTCATAATAATTCTCATAAACAGACTCTGCCTTCTCGTCTTTTGCACTGGAAATGATATGTCCTTTCTGCATCGTCTGCTTCCGGATCCAGCTTCTATAATCCGCCTCATCGGAAATATTCTCAGCGATAATATCTCTGGCACCTTCCAACGCTTCCTGTACATTTGCCACGCCTTTTTCTTCATTTATATATTGCTTTGCAACTTCCTCTAAAGACTCTTTTGTCTTCTGCAGCATGATCAGTGTGGACAAAGGCTCCAGTCCTTTTTCTTTTGCGATGGTCGCGCGAGTCCGTCTCTTTGGCCGATACGGACGATACAGGTCTTCTACAACAACCTGCGTCTGTGCTTCCAGAATCTGCTTTTTCAGTTCTTCAGTAAGTTTTCCCTGCTCTTCGATGGACGCTAATACCTGTTCTTTCTTTTCTTCCAGATTGCGCAGGTAAACGAGTCTTTCATATAATTTACGGAGCTGTTCATCATCCAGCGTTCCGGTTGCTTCTTTTCGATATCTGGCAATAAATGGAATTGTGTTTCCCTCGTCGATCAGCTTCACCGCTGCCTCGACCTGCCAGAGTTTCACACCGAGTTCTTCTGTTATCTTCTGATTAATATCCATATATAGTATCCTTTCTCCATTATCGTGATGCCTGTATCAAAAAGCAGCATCATATTGCATTATTATACTCGAACTACTTTTTATTTACAACATTTTCAAAAATCCTTGGCGCACCCCTTAACGCATCTTCCTATTCTGTATTCACGTTTTGCTGAAATATTTGCTGAAACATATTTTCACATTTTGCTGAAATATTGGCTGGAACATATTTTCACATTTTGCTGAAATATTTGCTGAAAAACATTTTCGCATTTTTTTAGAAAAGCTTTGTAGAAGCAGTTTGTATAAAAAGTTCCTATAAAAAGTGTATAAACAGAGTCTGCTCTGTTTTCTTGATAATTTTCTCCTTCTATGTTATACTACGCATAGAATCAAACCGAAGGGATTTTTAAGAAAATGAGTGAAATATTATCGAAGCAGCAACTGAAGTCAAAAGAGACGAAAGCTAAGATCTTCCGGGCTGCAAAACACATTTTGCAGAAGCACGGATACGAAGCGCTCTCTATCAAAAATATCTGTGAAGAAGCCGGCGTTTCTAACGGAAGTTTTTATCATCATTTTAAGACTAAAGATGATCTGCTTTCCTACTATATTGAAGAGCAGCCGAATATTAACCCAGATCTTCTTGATATACCAAAGAGTGCTGATGAAGTTAAATCTGCCATTGTATATGTCTACCTGAATTATGTGCATTATTGCCAGGAACTCGGCGTTGAATTTATGGCGAATTATTATACTCCGAAAAACCAGTCTCTGAACCCATTGATCCGTACCGAACGTCCGTACCCAATCGTGACTGTACACAATTATCTGCAGAAATGTATCGGTGCCGGAATCATTTCCCCGAATCAGGATATTGAGGATATCACGACAGATATTCGTATGATCGTTATTGGAAATGTTTTCGAATGGTGCCTGAAAGAGGGGAACGCAGATTTTGAGGGAAATATGAAACGTTCCCTGGAATCTTATATGAATGGAGTCTTCTAACAACTGATGTTGTACGAAAAATACAAATGTTTCAAAAGCATTTAAACATTTTATTGAAAATAAGCATTTTGTTGCAGTGAACTTTATTTGCAGACATAAAAAGAACCTTTAAGTGAGCGTTCTTAAAGGTTCTTTCTATTTTAGAAGGGAAATGGCATTTCTTAATGCCAACAATAATATCTTTATGTTTGTATTATAGTCCAGGTTGCAAAAAAAATCCAATTGCTTATTATTATATAGCAGGTAACTTATAGATTTTATCTATATTTTTAAAATACTCTTGTTTTTCTGGTTTAAATGAACTACAACTATCATCGAGATCCCACTACGAAACAATGATTGAATTCAAGGATTTTCAAATATTAAGCAGGACATTCCGGCAATATAATGATACACTAGAATTATATCAGCTGGGAGATGACTCCCACCTCTATAGGTTGTGAAAAAAACTGGTATCAGTGGTGGGAGTCAATCCCCCAGCTGATATAGCCTCCGGCAGGATTGCAGAGGTGCGCAGTAGAAGTATGTCATGCAATTGCATGACGCGCACCTCGCAGCAAGAATGCCGAGGCATTCTTGAATTCAAACACAAAAGATTAGATGGAGGAACGACTATGTATGCATTTATCGTAAATCCGAATTCCAGATCCGGCCTCGGCCTTAAGATCTGGGAACAATTAGAACTTATATTAAAAGAAAGACATATCGATTATCAGATTTATTTCACCAGACGTCCGGGACACGGTACCAAGCTTGCTGCGCAAATCTGTGACACCGATGCTGACACGCTGGTCGTTCTTGGCGGAGATGGCACTATCGGCGAAGTTGTTAACGGAATTCGTGATCTCACAAAGCTGACCCTGGCTTATATCCCGATTGGCTCTGGAAATGATTTTGCCAGGTCTATGAAGCTGACAAAAGATCCGACGAAAGCCCTCTTACATATCTTAAATCCCACAGACTACGCGTACATTAATGTGGGGCTTTTGAAAACACCACAAATAGAGAGACGCTACGCCGTCAGTTCCGGAATCGGTTTTGATGCAGATGTGTGCTACCACAATAATCTGTCTTCGAAACTGAAGCATTTCCTGAATAAATGTAAACTTGGGAAGCTTTCCTATACTGCCATTGCGCTCCATTTGCTTTTGACTTCCAATCCAAAATCCATGCGGATTACACTGGATGATCAAAAGCCGATTACATTTCCAAAAGTGTATTTTATTGCAGCTATGAACCAAAGATACGAGGGCGGCGGCTTTGAATTCTGTCCGAAAGCGGATCCCAAAGACGATCTGCTGGATATTATTGTCGTGTCTGGCTTAAGTAAATTCAAGATTCTCTGCCTGCTGCCGACCGCATATAAGGGAAAGCACACGAAATTTAAAGGAATCTATACCTACCAGTGCAAAAGTGCTAAAATTGAAAGCGTGCAGGTTCTGCCTGTACACACGGATGGTGAGGCTGATCTTCGCTCCGACACCGCTACATTTGCATTGGAGCCGGACCGGATTCGATTCATCCGCTCTTAATGATATGAAACAATAAAGGAGGCATTTTTTCATGCATGTTGTCATCATACTGTTGATTCTTTTCATATTATTATATTGTTTTGCGATTTTCCCGGAAATGTCCAGACAAAAGCGCATGAAAGCATTTCATGGAATTATGTTCGCCCACAGAGGGCTTCACAGTAAGACTCACGGAATTCCGGAAAATTCCATGTCAGCTTTTCGCGCCGCAATTCAAAAAAATTACGGAATTGAACTGGATCTTCATCTGACACGCGACGGTGAGCTGGTCGTCTTCCACGACGATGACCTGAAACGTGTCTGCGGACGACCGGAACGTCCGGAGGATCTGACTGCTGCGGAGCTGACAAAATGTACGCTTCTTGGTACGAAAGAACATATCCCGCTGTTTCGCGATGTGCTGGCACTCGTAAATGACCAGGTTCCACTCCTTGTAGAGTTAAAAATTCCGGAACGAAACATGCAGATTTGTCAAAAAGCATACGAAATGCTACGCTCTTACCACGGTGCATTTCTTCTTGAATCCTTTAATTCCGAAGGTCTGTACTGGTTCCGGAAAAATGCTCCGGAAGTTCTAAGAGGACAATTATCTTCCAGACTGACAAAGGAGAAATCCGATGTATCCTGGTTTTTACGGTTCTTTGTGGAAAATCTGTGGTGTAATTTTCTTGGGCGCCCGGACTTTATTGCTTATAAATTAACTGACCTGCCCAAACTCACGGTGACATTGCTGCGCATTTTCTCCGGAACAACCATCGCAGTGTGGACACTTCGCACAAAAGACGCTATCCACGAGGGGAAACAGGAATACGATATTCAGATTTTTGAAAATCCGGTAAAAATTATTAACAAATAGTGAACTTCCTTGTTGCACAGATGATTTCATGTTATAATCCGTTTGAAACAAAAGAACGTAACCTGATTAAGATTTATCCGTTTGAAACAAAAGAACGTAACCTGATTAAGATTTATTCGTTTGAAAAGGGGATTCATATGAAAGCGATATCCAAAATGAAATCGTTGATTCTGAAGTACCGGCATGCATGGGTTCTGTTATATGGTCTGATTTATATGCCATGGTTCTGCTACCTGGAAAAGCGTCAGACAATCCACTATCTCATCCACTCACCACTGGATGATTATATCCCATTTGTCGAGTACTTTATTATTCCATACTTATTATGGTTCGTATTTCTCGCCGTAACCGGTGCATACTTTTTCTTTACGAACCGCAGAGACTTTTACCGGCTGGCAGCATTTCTGTGCAGCGGTATGACCATTTTCCTCATTGTCTGTACCATTTTCCCGAATGGACTGAACCTGCGTCCAGTCACATTTCCACGGGAAAATATCTTCACGGATTTGGTGCGAATGATATATTCGATGGATACCCCGACCAATGTGCTGCCGAGTATTCACGTTTATAACTCCATCGGAGCTATGGCAGCAATTGCCCACAGCACATCCCTGAAAAAGCACCGCGGAGTTCAGATTGGTTCCTATGTACTTGGAATTTTGATTATTTTCTCTACAGTATTTTTGAAACAGCATTCCATCACAGATGTGATCGCTGCCCTCGCAATGGCATGTATGATTTATCCATTTGTATATGCAACGCAGGAAAAGAAAGAGACAAAACTTTCACAGCAATTGATTTAATATTTGGTTAAAACGGGAGATGTCTCCTGTTTGATATACACACGAAAGAAGGGGTAGAATAAATATGAGAGCAGAATTTACAGATGATCTGATTACCGGAAACGAATTAATCGATTCACAGCACGAAGAATTAATCGGTCGAATCAACAAACTCCTCGACAGTTGTGAAGCAGGCGAAGGAAAAATAAGTGCAATAAAGATGTTAGACTACCTTGCCAAGTACACAGACACACACTTTGGCGATGAAGAAGCACTTCAGAAAGAAGTCTGTTATCCGGATTACGACAAACACCATGCAAAACACGAAGAATTCAAACAGACGATTCAAGAGTTGAATGAGATGCTCCAGGAAGAAGAAGGTCCTTCTGATGCATTCGTTCAGAAGGTAGAAGAACATGTAGTAAAGTGGTTCTATCGCCACATCAGCAGTTTTGACCGTTCCGTTGCAGAATATATTAATATGCGCGAAAACGGCGGAAGATTATAATCAGGATTCATACATGGATCTTAAATATATGTAACCTCAAATCGTATTCCTTGAAAAAGGAATACGATTTTTTTGTACAATTAAGACAATTTTAATTGGGACAGGTTAAATTTTAATTGGGGACGGGGTTTTTTTGAAAAAACCCCGTCCCCAATTAAAATTATATCAATTTCATATACTTTTCGAACGCTGACGGGATGGGATACTCTTTTTGAATTTCTTCTGGGTGAATGAAAAGATATTTCTTGTTGTTTGTTTTTTCCAATTCGTCTACGCGTATATCATATCCGATCATCTGCCATTCGATGTGGCTGAAAATGTGTTTTGCTGCGGGCAATTTTTTTATGTGAATCGGCATGAGTCCAATCTCTTTGCAATACTGTGTTATCTCTTTTTTGTTCAAGTGTTCTTCTATGTTCGGGAGTTCGTAAAGTCCTGCCAGAAGTCCTTTTGCTGGTCGTTTGCAAATAGCAATCTTATCTTCATCTCGCAAGATGAACACTGTCTTTTTTTCGATTCGTCTTGCTTTTGCTTTTTCTTTTACTGGAAGTTCCTGGATTTTTCCTTGTATTCTTGCCTGGCAAAATGGTGCTGCCGGACATTCTTCGCATTTGGGTTCTCCATTTGGAACGCACACAATTGCGCCGAGTTCAATGAGTCCCTGGTTAAAATCTCCTGCGCAATCTTTTGGAATAACTTTTTTAAGTTTTTCTTCGATTTGTTTTCTTGTGCTTTGCTTCATGATGTCGCTGTCGTCTGCAGTGATTCTTGTTATAACGCGCAGAACGTTGCCGTCTACCGCTGGATACGGAAGTCCGAAGGAAAATGAACTGATTGCTCCGGCAGTGTAATTGCCAATGCCGGTGAGTGACTGAATTTCTTCATATGTCTTTGGAAATGTCCCATTGTAATCTACCATGATCTGTCTGGCTGCTTTTTGCATATTCCGGACACGGTTGTAATATCCAAGGCCTTCCCATAATTTTAAGAGCTTGTCTTCTTCAACATTTGCCAGAGCATTTACATTCGGAAGTGCTTCCATGAACCTTGCATAATAGCGCTTTACTGCTTCTACTCGTGTCTGCTGAAGCATTATTTCTGAAACCCAGATTCGATATGGGTCTGTGGTGTGACGCCATGGAAGATCTCTTCGTGCTTTTTGATACCATGGTACCAGCACCTGGCTCAGTTCATACAATTCCGGGTTTTCTAATATTACCGGGACTGGATCTTGTATCCGGATTTCATCTTCTCTGACCGAACAATCGTAAGCAACTACATGTACTCCGGCTTCTGCTGCCTCTTTAAGTGCTTCTTTAAATTCCGGATGTGTGTCCATGTTCGGCGTAAAATAACGCACGCCAGACATTTGTATTACAAAAAACACATAGCATTCGTAACCTTTTTTTAATGCTTCTTTTAGTTCATGGACATGCTTTACCGCGCGCTCGCTTGGGGCATCCGGAAATCGCACAACACCATTTTCTTCTAATGTTACACCTTTGACTTCAATCAAAACTTTTCGATTCTGGGCTTCTACATAGAGATCGATCCTTGATTTTCCATATGTGTACTCCGGCTGAATTTTTGTGATACCATGAATTCGATCACTCTGGTTGTGCAGATTGTGATTCCATTTTTCCTGTTCCAGCCATTCTTTTACGATTTTATTGGGGATCTGGGAGTCCATATTAATCAGCCTATCCCCTTTTCTTACAGCAATCAAGTCCCAGCGCGTCTTACGTTTTTTCCCAATATTCGTAGATTTTGAACTAACCGCCGTCTGCATTTCACCTTGTAAAAATTCATTATCTGACAACCAGTCTTCGGCTTCCTGCTGGCTGTCCTGGACATAGACTTCTGCCCCTGGTACCAGCAGTTCCGCACATCGTCCGGTATTCTTTACATGAACTGTCTCTTCTGCGCCTTCAATCTCTATTTTTGCAATAAATCGGTTCGGACGGCTGATAAAATGTCCTACTCGGATATTCTGATATTTCATATATTTCCCTTTCCCAATTATTTCCTGAAAGTAGCACTTTCCCAAAAGAAAGCCTGAGTATATTAACTCAGACTTTCTTCATTCGTACGATTTTCTTTCTCTTCCTGCTCCAGGACACACGTCTGGATTGCCTCGTTGAGTGACAACATCTTGTCATCTAACGAAGATACCATCTCCGCACATTCCCGCAACTCCCGGCTGATGTAATCCGGTGCATTTCCCTCAAATTTATAATATATCTTATGTTCCAGACTTGCCCAGAAATCCATGGCAATGGTCCGAATCTGTATCTCAACTTTTGTATCAACAACACTGTCAGACAAGAAAATCGGCACAGACACCAGCATATGATAACTCTTATATCCACTTTCTTTCGGGTTCTTGATATAATCTTTGATGGACAGAACCTTCAAGTCGCTCTGATTACCAATCATCTCTGCAAGACGATAAATGTCTGATGTAAAGGAACAAATGAGCCGCACACCTGCAATATCGTTGATATACTTTACCATATTCTCTATGGAAGTCTCATATCCGTAACGTTTCAGTTTCTTTACGATACTCTCTGCTGTCTTTACTCTTGTCTTAATATGTTCAATCGGATTATACTGATGAACATGTTGAAATTCATCATTCAATATCTCCAGTTTTGTTCCGACTTCTTTTAATGCCGACTGGTATAAGAACATAACCGTTTTCCAACTATCGACATCTTCATAATTCTTTATTACACGATCCATATTTCACTTCTCCTCTCCATATTGAAGAGAAAAATTCGTACTTGTTTATTATAACACACTCCACTTCACTTGTGGGTCTGTTCACGAAAACTTAATAAATGATATTCGGGGCTGAAGACTCCCCTCTATGATATCCACTGGTTTTTCTTAATATTCAATTCCTTCTCTTGCTGTAATTCCCTGATCATATGGATGTTTGACTTTTCGGATCTCGGTTACATAATCAGCAAGCTCCAGCACTTTATCTGAGACAACATGACCGGTCAGCACAATTTCCAGACCACGTGGTTTGTGCTCCAGAAATTCAACAAGCTTTTCTTCACTTAATACGCCCAGCTGCACTGCACATAATATTTCGTCCAGTACCAGTACATCAAATGGACCGCAAAATTTTATAATCTCATCCAGTGCTTTATTGTTATAATGCTTTAATCTTGCTTTTTCGTCTGCATTCATCTTGCTAACGAACTTCACACGATCTTTTCCCGGCAGACAGGTCACATTCGGGATCTGCTCCAAAATAACACGTTCACTGGAAGAGTTGTCTTTTAAAAACTGGAACATCAGAACATCCAGACCACTTCCTGCCGCACGCAGCACTAATCCCATAGCCGCTGTCGTTTTTCCTTTTCCGTCTCCGTAATATACATGTATCCTTCCAGTTCCTATCATCTACAATTCTCCATTTCTTATTTCAAATTTGCCATAAATAATTCGTAAAAATCATCTTCTCCGGCAAGCATTGGTGAATTTTCTCCCCCACCATTCGTACTTCTTTTCATAGCAGCATGGAATTCCTCTCCTGCGCAAATAATATCCATTTCATAAATTTCATATCCCAGCTCCTGACAGACTCTGCAAAATGCACTAAGCGGTTCTTTTTCCTTCTTTGTGTTCTTAAGCCGTTCCTTAAGTTCTGGTTCTTTTAACGCCCGGTTCTGTAATTCATCTAACATATCTATTACATTTGCCATATTATTTTACATCCACTTTCTTACAAATGTCCTGGAGGCAGCATTTATCGCAATAAGGTTTTGTTCTGGCTGTACATACTTCTCTTCCATGGTTAACCAGTCTGTGGCAGAAGCTGTTTCCTTCTTCTGGTGGTATAATCTTCCACAATGCCATCTCTACTTTTTTCGGATCTTTCATCTTGTCTACAAGTCCGATTCGATTACATAATCTGATGCAATGCGTATCTGTAACAATTGCCGGCTTGCCGAACACATCCCCCATAATCAGATTCGCGCTCTTTCTTCCCACTCCCGGGAGCTTTAATAATTTGTCAAAATCATCTGGGACTTTTCCATTATATTCATCCCGAAGTATCTTCATGCATGCACTGATGTCTCTTGCTTTACTTTTTCCAAGTCCACACGGTCTTACGATCTCTTCTATCTCCTCCACCGGCGCATCTGCAAGTGCATTTACATCTGGAAATTTTGCATAGAGATCTTCTACGACTACATTGACCCTCGCATCTGTACACTGGGCTGCCAGACGTACACTGACAAGAAGCTTCCAAGCTTCATCATAATCTAATGTACAATCCGCATCCGGATATTCTTCTTTCAGGCGACGGATTACTTCCAGAGCCAGTTCTTTTTTTCGCATGCTAATCTCTCCTTTTATCGGTCTGACAATAGAACAACTTTTGTTCAAAAATGTGTTCAAAAATGCCTCGGATTTTTTGCTCGCCATCTGCAAAGGCGAGAGCCATCTCATATCTGATATAATAACACACTTTCCGACATGACAAAAGCAGATAACACTAAGTTACCTGCTTTTTGTTGCCAAGCATACGACAAAAAGGTCCGGTGGACCTTTTTTAGTCTGCAAATGCTACTCTTTTATGTTCGTAGTATCCTTAAATCATCTCAAGGAATGCTGCGATTCGTGTATCAAGCTGTCCTACATCTGCCTGTGAGTAGTCTGTTTCGATATGAATATAAGGAAGTCCTTTTTCTTTTACACGCTTCTCGATGCTCTTTGCCTCAATGTTATATGTATGACAGGCCTGAAGGGTCATCTCAACAACTCCTTCTACCTGATACTCGTCAAGCAATCTTTCCAACAATTCATAACGATTCGTGTCTGGAGTCATGACAGAACAGCCAATTGCCAGATAACGTTCTGCTATTGCCTGATAAATGTCTTCTGCATCTTCATCAATCAGGCGATCCACTGACTTCGCACCGCCACAATTCTCATATACAACGACATTTCCACCATTTTCTTCAATTGCTTTTACAACCTTCATCGGAGCACCGCTGCTTGGGCAGCCTGTCAGGAGAATTCTCTTTCGTCTCTCTGGCTTTTCTCCTTCTTTGTATTCTTTCATGATTTTTTCTGTCAGTGCATCAATTTCTGCCGGCATTGCTTCTTTATCAAATTTGAACTGGCTTCCATAAAGAACATTAAAAAGCTTGGAACCTTCCATTGGCGCCGGATCATTTTTCATTGTCTCGTAAAACCTGCGAAGTGCCAGCCGTCCCTGGTTAGCAACATGAACTGCATGGCGAACCTGTTCTTCTGTGATTGTTGTGTTAAATGTCTCTTCAAGATATTCTTTGAATCGTATAATCTCTTTTTTCCAAAGTTCTAATGCTGATTCGTTCTGCGTATTTGGAAGTTCCATAATATACACATTTTTAAATTCTTTCATTAACTCGTACATTTTTTTCTTTCCATCGCAAGTTGTTTCCCCGACAACCACATCTGAAAAATAGAAAAATGGACATTTGTCAGTTACAGCAAAACCATAACTTGCTTTTACCATCGGGCAAAGGTTCTTTGGAAGATCTTTTTCTGCAACCGGGATTGTCTCATCAGATGTGGAACAAAGTCCGACTGTTACAGCTCCCATAGCCATGGCAATTTCCTGTGGAAAATATGTACAATACGCGCCAATTACTGGAATCCCCTTATCTTTTACCTCTTTCATGACCAAAAATGATTTCTGCCTCTGCTCTGCAAATTCTTCGAAAATCTCAGGCAATTCTTTTACTAACTCCATGTTGCTTCCTCCTTAAGTTTTCATTTTCCTCAACATATAATTTTTATTGTAGTCTCTTTATTAATATCGGACAAATTGGTATTTATAATATATACGTGTATGTATTTTATTTATCTATAGTTTCAAGAAATCTTACCAGGTGCAAGAACCTTTACCAGTTGCAAAAGTCCTTACGCATTGAATACGTATTTATCCAGTCTGTTATATGTTTCTTAACCTGCTTTCCTGTTTTCTTAAGGTTTTCATAAGAAATTTCAGATTTGTTTTATTGTTTTAACATATTTTAGACATAATTCTTGGCTATAATAAAGTCAGATAGTTGAGAGACATAAATCAACTATCTCCCCCTCATAAAGTGCGAAAGCACTTACTCTCATTCCTTTAGATAACTATAACAACAACAAAAACCCGTTGGTCGAAAGGCTAACGGGTTTTTGCTATGTTTTCTGCAAGTTTTGCATTTTCTACAATAGATGCTAGTTGAATATAAGAAGCTTTTCCGTCTGTCAGTTTGTCTATTGCTCCATTGGCAGCCGGATGAAAATACTCACCTCTTTTCACTGCCTCAAATGCTTCTTTTACAGCCTGTTCCAGAATCTGATTATCCTGAATTCTATCTTCCATCGGTATTGGATTTAAAAGTAATGTTTTGCCTGTCCGCTCCATTGGTACTGTATCAAACGTTCCGTCCAATTTCTCATGTGCGCTGTAAAATACATATCCTGTACAGTAATCAGTATGATATCCGAAAATTTTTACACCTCTTTCTCGAAGCCATGTAAATGTCTGTGGAATATTTATCATATCCTTTGGAGATGTTGCAACAAGATTTACCGGAATTTCTGCCAAGGCAGGCAGATCTGTGCAAATTTTTTCTCCCGGAACATTTCCGATTCCTCCAATTCCACATGTCACAGCTGTCGGAATTTCTAATCTCCGGCATGCTTCCATTGTTCCTGACGCAGTTAATGCTCCCGGGACCTTTTTCTCCAGCATCTCATCTATATTTTTGTAATTTACTCTGAGCTTAATCTTTCTTTTTCGAAATTCTATGAATTGTTCCACAGAACCAGTTTGTATTTTTCCTTTATCTATCCAAGCAAATGTCGCATTTACTCCCTGCCATGTCTGCATCATCTCTTCATCTGTAACAGAACGAAGGCCATGTGTAAGTAAACAACTTTCCACCAGATATTTTTCATTCATAATTCTTCCACCAATCATTTTTACGATATATACATCGTTCTCACTTCTTCTAGTTTTTCTCTGTCCATGCTAAAACGCGGTCCTGTCTGCATTGTCTTTAATGCTGCAACAACTGCCGCATCTTTCATACTTTCCTGCTTTGATTTCTGTTCACAGTAATAAGAATCCATAATTGCAGCAATATATGCATCTCCGGCTCCGGTCGTATCGACACTGTCTACTTCACAGATACCACAATGGTATTCTTCTTCTGCAAACCAGTCTGCCCCAGCACATCCCTGGGTGCAGATGAATCCGTCTGGAAGATGGTGCTCTCCGATAAATGTCTTCACTGCCTGAACTGGGTCATCTACTCCTGTTGTCGCACAGATTGTGGCTTTACCTGTAATAAATAAACTGGTATATTCCAACATTTCATCTATAACTTCTGATGTTACCCCTTGATCCATAGATGGTGGATTCTGAAGATTATACACAACCGGAATTTCTCTCCTGTAACATTCTCCAGCAATATAAACTGCTGCCCTTGGAGATGCAAGATCTGTATAAAATAAATCAATATCTTCAAACAACTGGTCTGGTATTTCTTCTTTTTCAAGATTCATTACACAGTTTCCGGAATTTGCTAGAATAAAATGCTCTCCTGATTTATCCACAACAATATACGTATGTAAAGATTCCCCACCTGGTTCTGTCACCAGATATCTTGTATCAATTCCTTCTTCTTTCAGATTGTTTTCAATAATAACTCCAAATGAATCATCTGCTATTTTCCCTGACTGTAAAACTATATTTCCTAATTCTTTTACTGCAACAGCGACATTTGCACTGCTGCCTCCTGGAACAACTTTTTCAGAATATACATGTCCAAATCCATCTTTTCCTGGCATTTTGTCAATATAAAGCATTGTATCGACTGCAATCGTTCCAAGTGACAAAATTCTGTGAATCATAATTATTCCTCCACTATCTTCTTTGCAAGATATCGAAACATTTCCGCCACCTCTGACTCTTTTGCTCCTTCCAACACAGTCTGTGATTTCTTCTCGCACTGCTGAATCAAATTATCACGTGGGATATCACCTAATAGTGGTAATTCGTTTTCCTCTAAAAATCTGACAACTTCCACTTCTTCATCTTCAACATTCCGTCGGTTTAATATGACGCCTTTCACCGACGCATATCCACGAGTCTCAAAAGATTTTACCGCCTTTACAATATTCCCTGCTGCATATAGGGACATTTTCTCACCGGAGGTAACAATGATTACCTCATCTGCGTAATTTTCTCTAATCGGTGCTGCAAATCCTCCACAAACAACATCACCCAGAACATCAAATAATACAATGTCCGGATTAATTTTTTCAAATGCTTCCAGCTCTTCCAGTAATTCGAATGTTGTAATGATTCCTCGACCTGCGCATCCCATTCCCGGAATTGGTCCTCCTGCCTCTACACAGTATACTCCTGCAAATCCGACTTTACAAATATCCTCCAATGCTGGATGTATATTCCCACCTCGCAGAACATCCATGACAGGTTCTATTCCCTGTTCTCCTACTATGTTCATTGTAGAATCTGCCTTGGGGTCACAGCCAATCTGAAGCACCCGATACCCAGTCTGCGCAAATGCTACCGCCAGATTTCCTGTCACTGTGGATTTTCCAATTCCACCCTTTCCATAAATTGCAATCTTTTTCATTTATCTTTCCTTCTTTTCAATTCATTTTCTACAACATTTATAAACCATAAAACACTAGCATAATCACAGTCTATTGGTCTGCTTTCTACATCAATCCAATGATTATTCTTTTTCTTTAAAAACCACTTTTCATTCATCCCCCATGCCACATCCACTTCTGGCGGATCTAGCATCATTTTCCTGCTGCCCGGATGTGATAATAGCAAAATTTTTGCATTTTTCTGATTTTCATACAGCCAGGTAATCTGTTCCGCTTTTCCACTAAATTTCCCATCGGAATAAATCCAGTCAACACTAATTCCTAATTCTGCAATCTCCTTTGCCATGGAAAAAGCATCTTCATGGCTCGCATAAGCTTCTCCTATTGCCATATGTACCGGATTGTTTTTGCGCTCATTTTTGAATCGTTCCACTTCTTTTTTCGTGAATCTATAAATTTCTTCATCACAGATTTTAATTTTTAAAATATCTTCCAGTTGCCTGTACATATTATGCACTTTTTCTACCGATAATGTTGGCTGACATTTTATATACGGAATCCCTTTTGTTTTCTGCAGTTTTTTTGCCGCTTTCTCACCAAGATTACTTCCAAGAATATTTAATGATGCATCTCCCATCTCATAAAACTCTTCCAGTGTTTCACACTCAGCCATATGCTTTACGTTCTCGACTCCAGCTTTTTTCAGTAATTGTGGAAGTTCACTATTCTGTGCCAGTGGATACAGACGACCTATAAGATTCACTGACAGGTTTTTCTTTTCACCTGTCCTCCACATAGAATAAACTTTATCCCAGCATCTGACCTGGCAATGTTCCTTTCTTCCTACTACTGGGTCCATCCAGATGACCAGGATTCTTCCAGGCATCTGTCCATATAACCGATCTGCCACCATTTCAAAATCCGATGCCATCAAACGATCAATACAGGAACCACATATAGTTAGCAGTTTTGGCTTATTTCTGCAATCATCATAAATCTCCAAAATTGCCTGTTCAATGGTGTTGAGATGTGCACCAGTTACAACTTCTGCCTCATCTAATGCCAGTGCAAATACTCTGCCATCCCGCTGCCAGCTGTGAGTTGTCACATGACGCGCACACCCGAGTGGTGCTACAAATAGCACCACTGATTCCGGAATCATCAATGCAATATCTATAATTCCTCCACAACCTTTTGAATTTCCCGGAACGCCAAGATGACTTTCTGTCAAATTTTTTTCCTCTTTAATTGACTGATAAACTTCCTCAATACTAAAAATTGATCTTGTACTCATATTTCTCGCTCCCGCTTCAAAATCTTTTTCACATATCACCTGTCATTTAATAATCTTCCACTCAGTGCAATTTGCGGTACATTTATAAATTCCTTTTGATATCCCCCAAACTGTTCCAACAGCGAATCTCCAACAATATATTCATAACCTTCCTGCTCTTTGAGGTATTTTATATAGTCATCTTCGCCCTCCAGACGGCAGTCTCCTTCTTCCATCCATTCTGGATTCATCTCAAAGAAATTGCATACGGAAATTCGACCCGTATATCCATTTTTTCGGAATTGTTTTCTGTATTGATTCATAATCACCTGTTCTCCAACCAGTAAAATAGATCCTGTCTTATTAAATACTTCCATTCCCTTTATCTCTTTTAACTCCTCCTCTGCTATCATATATGGAACTCCATAATCCTCTTCCAGCTTCCTGACTGTCGGAAGTGCTGAGACAGATGCCACAATATTTATACTGGCACTACACATCTTCTGTAACTCGTCTATCCCAGCATTATCATTCCATGAAATGACTTTATCGTATTGTCTTTGCAGGTTGCTTTTTAAGTTTGTCCGCCTGTCCTCTGTCCAGCCGGACAAACACGTATCCCCAATAATATTCACACGATTTTCTTTTTTTGCCGGTTTGGAAAATTTTTTTTCCAATTCCAGAAAAACTGCCTTTTCTCCCTCCTCATAAGTTAAAAATCCTTTGGTATTCATCGCAATCACAGGTTTTCCTGTAGCTTCTTCCAATTCTCTCACCCATGCTTTCCAGTCTGTACCAATCAGCATTGGAATTGGAGAACCTGCTATAACAATAAAATCATGCTCTATCTCCTGTGAATCTAAGACAATCTGATTTAGAATTTTACGATCATTTCCGGTCACAGTATCAATTTCTGATATCTTTGTAAATAAAATGCGTTCTTCATTCTTTTCTTTTTCAAAGTCATCACATGTACTCACTCCGCCAATGCATCCTCCCTGACCATGTAGTATTATCAGACAGCGCATATGCTGTATGGCATTGCATACGCCACTGTAATCTGCTGAAAAAGTAGGAAGTCTTTTAAATAAATTTTTCATTTACATCACCTGCCATTTTCTTACACACTTGCACTCTTTTTAAAATTCTTTATATTTGTTACAAATAATACAATAATAACTGCTACATAAGGAAATGTTTGAATCAACTGTGTTGGATATCCTTTTTGTGTCAGTGTAAGCATTAATGCATCTGCGTATGCAAAAACTACCGCTATCAAACCACTGACCAGTGGATTTCCATCTCCAACAAGTACTGATGCATACGCCAGGAATCCTCTTCCTGCTGTCATATTTTCTGAAAATGTACTTAACCCACACAATGGACAGTAGGCTCCTGCAAAAGCAACCATTGTTCCCATAATAATCAGCGCAATCCACTTAGTCGCTCCAACATTTACACCAGCGGTCTGGGCTGCCACATCATTGATACCGATTCCTCTGACTCGCAGTCCGAACTTTGTCTTATACATAATAATTGTTCCGATGATAATAATTGCATATGCCATATACACAAGTATAATCTGGTTATTTGCAATATTCTTTATGTAAGGAATATTTCGAAGTACTGGAATATCCAGTGTTTTAAAACTAACAATTTCCGGGCTTACAAAGGATCCTCTGACTCCCCATACCAGTGTCAACATAAGCGTCGTGACTGCCCAGGCTCCGTTATTCATAGCAATACTGATAATCATCGGGTTTGCCTTTAAAATAAATACAAATAATCCAAATACAAGAGAAAGTACCCCTCCCGAAACAGCCGCCAGCAGCGCTCCTGCCATCGGACTACCCGTCAGATAACTTCCATATGCTCCAAAAAATGCGCCAAATAACATAAAACATTCGAATGCAATGTTAAAAGTACCCGCTTTATGTGAAAAACTTCCTCCTACAGCTGCTATGATAATCGGAGTCGCAAGTCTTAATGTTGCAGACAGAGTAATCGTTCCAAATAATATTTTTATCATACTGTTTCCTCCATCTTTTTAATCTTCCGACGTTGTCTGTAAACACCAAAACGTTTCCACAATGCTTTAAAATCAACAGATATCAATAATACAAAAAACATCTGAATAATATTAACTGTAAGTCGGTTCAATGTTGTAAGGCGTTCCATATTCATTGCTCCTGCTTTTAAAGCACCCCAGACAAACGAAACAGCAATCACTCCAAGTGGGTTATTCCCTGCCACTCTGGCAATCATAATTCCATCCCATCCGATATTACTACTGAAATTTGTATTAAATCTTCCATAAGAACCAGATACTTCGATTCCACCACACAATCCGGAAATCAATCCGGAAATCAAAAATACTCCAAGGAATAACTTTGTTGTATTGACTCCTCCTGCTTTGCAGAACTCTATATTTTGACCTATCTGCTTCAGCTCATATCCAATTTTTGTATGTTTATAGATTAAAAAGATAACGATTACTATCACTAATCCAAACAACATTCCACAATTTAATTCTGTTCCCTTGATTAGCTTCGGAATTCTTGCTGTGTCCATAATCTGTGGTGACGCATTTGCCTGTGATGCCATAGAATCTGCTTTTCCACCAATAATTTTCCAGATTACAATATATGAAGTAATATAGGTTGCAATAAAGCAAAACATCAGCGAAGTAATAACTTCGTCTATTTTAAAATATAATCTCATAATTGCAGGAATCAATGCCCATAGCATTCCGACAATCCCTGCTGCTGCGATACAAACAAACGCATGAATTCCGGCTGGCATCGGCACTGCATAACCTATCGTAGCCGCTGTGATTGCCCCCATGTATACTTGTCCCTGAATTCCACAATTAAAGATTCCTGATTTAAATGCAAATGATACTGCAATTCCGGTAAAAAGGCATGGAGTCATCCATCTTAATGTACTGCCAAATTTGTAAAGGCTCCCAAAAGCCCCATCCCAGATGTAATAAACAGCAGTCATTGGCTGCTCCCCCAGACGATAGATCAGAAGTGCTCCCAACGCTAACGTAAGGAGCAATGCAATCACATACTGTAGGCAGATCATTCGCATATCTTTCCATTTTTCTTTCCATTTACTGCTCACTTATCTTTCCTCCTGCCATCAATAATCCTATTTCTTCTTCTGAAAGAGAAGTTGAATTCTTTGGAGCCTGCAATTTTTTATTGTATGCAATCAATATCCGGTCTGATAACTGCATAACTTCATTCAATTCATGACTGATAAGCAGAACCGCAGCTCCTTTCCTCGAAATATCAATAATCTTTTTCCAGATAAATTCAATAGCTCCCACATCAATTCCTCTGGTTGGATCCTCAATAATCAACAACTTCTTATCTTGAGAAAATTCCCTTCCAACAATCAGTTTCTGTATATTTCCTCCTGACAAAGTACCGGCAATATCTTCATCTTTCTGCACTTTTACACTATATTGATTTACCACATCATCTGTAAAATCATGTACTTCCTTAAAATTTATGACACCACTCTTTTTTACTCCATGCTGCAAATGATATCCCATAATTGCATTTTCCCAGACTGTTCCCTGTCTATTGATTCCATTTTTCATACGATCTTGCGGTACATATCCTATTCCTAAAGCTCTTCTTTCTCTTACACTTTTATTCTTTATATCCTTTCCCAGAAAACAGATTTCACTGTCCGGCTCTGGCGAAACAAGTCCCATAAGAGTCGCTGCAATTTCGCTCTGTCCTGATCCAGCAACTCCTGCTATACCAACGATTTCTCCTTCGTGAATATCAAAAGACACATCATCCACTCGCAAAATATTATTAAAATCTTTCACCGACAAATGATTGACGCTTAAAATAATCTCACCGCTTTCACATGCCGGTTTATTTGCATGAAGCATGACCTCACGTCCAACCATCATACTTGCAAGTATCTCCTCAGTAAGTCCCTCGTTTTTTCTTGTTCCAATTGCTTTTCCATCTTTTAGAACTGTCACATAATCTGCAATTTCAAGAACTTCCTGAAGCTTATGCGTGATAAATATGATTGTCTTTCCTTTCTCTTTCAAAAACTGAAATGCCTGAAATAAGCCTTTCACTCCCTGTGGCGTAAGTACTGAAGTCGGCTCATCAAAAATAAATATTTCCGCTTCTCTGTACAATACTTTTACAATTTCAATCTGCTGCAACATAGCAACCGGTAATTCATCAATTTTTTCCTTCAATGGAAGCTGAAAATGATATTTATTACTGATTTCTTCAATATCTTTATAGTCTCTTTTTTTATTTAGGAAACCTATATGACTTCTTTCTGTTCCCAGTATAATATTTTCTAATACGGTCATTCCTTTATAAAGCATGAACTCCTGATGTACCATACCGATACCGGCCTTTGCTGCATCCTTGGGTGAATGGAAATGTACTTCTTTTCCATTTAAGAGAATCTTTCCTGCATCCATCTTATAAACACAGGTCAATATATTCATCAATGTGCTTTTCCCCGCACCATTTTCTCCCACTATGGCATGGATGGAATTTCTTTTTATTTTAATGCTTACGTGATTATTCGCAATTAAGTTGCCAAACTGCTTATATATATTATTTAATTCAAGAATATATTCGTTGCTCTCCATACCGTCTCCACTGTCTTCTTTCGTTAGAACAAATGGCGATTCTTATAAAAAGAACCGCCATCTTATCACTGCTAATTATACTTATTCTTAGTACTGTAATCTGTACTCATCAAATCCTGCGTAAACATCTACATCTCCAGATTTGATTCCATTGATAAGTTCTGTTACTTTATCCTGAAGATCTTTTGGAATGTTATTCCAGTCACGATCATCATAAACTCTACCGCCTGAACTTAAGTCAAAGTTAATTGCCGTAGGAAATTCTCTTCCGTCATCTACATCCTGAAGAATAGACTCTACTGCTACATTCATAGCTTTGATTGCTGACCAGAATACACATTTATCAATTCCACCCTGCCAGTCATCTACACCGATACATTTGATACCAGCATCTGCACATGCGGAAATGACGCCACTTCCTCCAAGATAATCACACTGATAAATAATATCTACCGGGTACTCATCAATCATTGCTTTTGCTGTCTCCTGTCCTTTTACAGGATCTTTATAATCTCCTGTAAATGCGGTCACAACCTGTGTTCCATTATTTGCATAAGCTACCCCAGCTTTAAATCCATCTCTGAATCTCCAAATTTTGAGAATATCAGAATGTCCAATCCATCCTACTGTTCCAGTCTGTGTCATATTTGCTGCCACGAAACCTGCAACGAATGATGACTCGAACGGATCTACTGAAACACTTGTGCAATTTGTTTTATCGTGCTCCATATATGTATCAAGCATGAAAATATGAAGGTCTGGATACTCCTCTTTCAGCTCGTCTGCAAGCTCTAACGCCACGTCACTTACTTCATCAAACATTGTGAAGATTGCAGTGTATCCTTCTGCTGCCATGGCACGAATCTGCTCTGCATACTCGCCTTCTTCACTAACTTCAATACTCTTAACCTCCCAGCCCTTATCTTTCATAGCCTGAAAACCAGACCAAATAGAATCTGTGAAGTCGTTACCTAATGGTGAATTTGTAATATAACAAGCTTTCTTTGCCTTACCATCAGATGTTAAGTTTTCGCTGCTTTCACTTTTTGCCTTTTTTGTTGAGTTGCTGTCTGAACTTGAATTAGACTTTCCACATGCTGTAAGCAGAGACGCCATCATTGCAAGTACAAGCATCATTCCAATTAGTTTCTTTTTCATTTCTCTATTTCCTCCTATATAATATTGATAACATCTATATTGTATTCTCCTCTTCATATAATTGGCAAATTGATTATTTGTATGATTAAGCCTTTTTATTGTTATAATCTATTGCATTATTTTTCACCTTCTCATCATTCCTATCTAAACAGTCAGAATTAACAAAAAGTATATCATAGACTTGTATATATTCACTAAAAATCTTATTAAATATTTTGTTTTCCTTTTTGATTAAAAAAAGAGGCATAACTTTTTTTCAAAAAAGCAATGTCTCTGAAACTTATTTCTATATCGAAGTTCTAGTTTTTAGAGAATCCATCTTACACCGTCCGTCCGGATATCTCCGGCTTCGTCGGACGAATTACCGCGCGATAGAATACAACATGGTCATCTAACACTTTCTGAAACATGGATACGGTCTTTCCTGTAATGAATGCGCAGAGCACTGTTCCGATTCCTACACCGTGAAGTCCGTGAAGGATTCCAATGGAAAGTACCAGTGTTGTAGTCAGACAACACAAGTCAAATGTGGTCTTCACATATTTATATGGTTTGTTCAGAATCTCTGACATATCCCTTGGAAATGTATCCGTCGGAATAATCGGAAGCATACAGCGATTCGCCAGTGCGATTCCAAAGCCGATAATCAAAAATCCCAATGCAAAATACAGTACATTTAACGCCATTGTATTTGGCAGAAGTGCCAGCCACGCATCGTGGACATCAATCATTTTCCCAAAACCGATTCCTACAACAAAGGAAAAGATATATTCGAAACAAAATGCTTTCTTTAAAATCATAAGTGTTAATACGAGCATTGTCTGGAAAATGTAATTCCATGTTCCAAACGACAGTGCCGGAAATACTTTATTGAATACAAATGGCACAGATGAAATCGTTGAAATTCCAAAGCCACTCTTTGCCATCAGGCACACTCCAAGACTGTTGATGATCAGTACGATGCAAAGAGCCAGTTCTCCAGGGAGATATTTTTTATTCATGATAATCCTCTTTTCTTTTAATCTTGTTGTGATATACGCCTCATATACTTTTACTGCATACATCTGATATAGCCTCCGGCAGGGCGCACATTGTCCGGTGGACAATGGTTTTGCGCCGACCGAAACGGAGTGTAGACTTGCAGAGGTGCGCAGTAGAAGTATGTCATGCATTGCATGACGCGCACCTCGCAGCAAGAATGCCGAGGCATTCTTGAATGTTAATTTTTCTGTATAATTTCAGTCAGATTTTGCTGACCGTATTTTAGTATAGACCCAAGAATTCATAAATACTAATGTATTTTTCGAATATATCTATTCTATTTTAGAATGAATATAGTATAATATTGGGTAGGATTGTGAGAGTGCGCAGCGCGAAACAATCCGCAGGCATCATAGGACCTCTTGACACATATAACTGAAAGGATTATTTATGAACACCGATTACCTTCGCTACTTTTCCACTCTTGCAGAACTCCAACATTATGGAAATGCTGCAAAAGAATTAAACATTTCCCAGCCGGGACTCAGCCATGCAATTCATTCTTTGGAAAAAGACTATGGACTTCCACTTTTTGAGAAAACCGGTAGAAATGTACGACTTAGCCCTTATGGACTAGAAATAAAAAAATATATAGATGTCATTTTAAACAACTTGGACGAATTAGAACAGACCATCTCTGACTTCCACCGAGAAGATAAAATCATCCGGATTGCCAGCGTCTATCCCCTGGCCAGAAGCTTCATTCCGGAACTGATCCAATCCTGTTCTTTGAAGTTTCCATTTGCAATTTACAATGGAATGACCCCGGATATTCTTCACGGTCTGGAAACTATGACTTATGATCTTGGCTTTTGCTCCGGACAGCCCTCATCAGAACTATTTGAATACTGCCCTGTTCAAAAATCCTATGTTGGAATCGTCGTTCCAAAAGGACATGAATTAATATCAAAAGAAGCTTTCACCTTTCGTGATATTACTACATACCCACAGATTTTCTTCACACGGACAAGCCCAATGCGAAAGCTTCAGGAACAAATTTACAAAGATTATCAAATTTCTGCAGCCCCTGCCTGCGAAGCTGAAGAAATAGAAGTGATTTTAAATATGATTGAACACGGATTTGGCATCTCTGTCCTGCCATATCTGGATATCTTCAAAAACCGGAATGTAGACGTTCTTCCACTTTCCGAGACAAAATGGGAGTCGACCTTTTATGCAATCCGCAGACGCGATGGGGTCAGAAGCCATGGCGAAAAAACAATTTGGAGCCAGATTATACACAATTCAAAAAGGGACAGGTTGGAATTTTAGGAAAGCCCGGAAAATGGCGGTTGGAATTTTGACACAATTTAAAAAGGGACAGGTTGAAGTGAAATTGGGGACGGGGTTTTTTTGAAAACAATGTCATTAAGTTAAGGATTTTAGTAG
>NZ_JAJCNF010000037.1:0-26275 GCF_020560945.1 Dorea sp. 210702-DFI.3.125 | reverse complement strand
TACTTGATAAAGTGGCAGGCAATGACTAAATAAAACTTTCCCTTATTTCCCTTACAATTATCTCATAAGGGCAAAAATAAGGGAAAATACATATCGTTTCACTAATGCACAGGCTGGAAAGCCTGTAAAATAGGGAAAGTTAGAAAGATATTTTGGCAAACTTGAATCTGTCGCTTTAATACCCGTGGTCAACATGTTCCCAATTTCCACTGTCATTCCTAATTAGAATCCATTTCCAATCATCATATGTTGAATCCGGATTAAGCGAACCATCCCCGCCTGATGAGTCTACATCGAAAGATGATAATATTACGATTGCTTCATCCGCGTCATATTGTTCAGCCCATTCATAAAATTCATCGGCGTATGTATCTCCGGGATAGGTCAGTTTTGTCAGTGTGCAGCCGTCAAATTCGTTGCCGAAATAGTCTTTTACTGTTTGGAAAGCCGCCTCAATATCACTGTCTGAATATATTTCCGATGGTTTCCAATCAGGAATTTGAACATTGTCAATATTCCCACCACTATTCTTTCCACCACAGCCGGCAAGAACAAAAATCATTATCAAAGCTGTCAGAAAACAGAATATAGTTTTCCTATTCATTTTTCGATACCTCCTACGAATTCAAATTTTCCAGCTCGACAAGCTTGAATTTATCGTCTTGTTCCATTCTTATCAAAATTCTTTTTTAATGCTATTTCTGTTGGGAGAATAGATCCAATTAAAGGAATAAGTTGAACACCACAGATAATTCCTCCTATACTCCCAACACAATCTTCATTTTTCCCAATTACTAAAAGCATGAATATTACTGTTATCGGCAACATAACCATTCCACAGACATACCAAACTTTACCACAATATTTATGAGCAAATTCCCATGTGTCTTTGTTCTTCATAGACATCGAAGTCCGATATCCAAATACTGAATTTATTTCCTTTGGAGCCTTTTTCATAAAATATCTTCCAAAACCAATCATCGTAAATGGAAGAAGCAAATCCATAATCAACATAAAAATCCAAAACCCCATTGTAAACCTCCTTTACTACAACTTCCGATTTTTCGTTCTCTGCGACTTCCAAATAAACGGGAATTTTACGCTTTCTTAATTGGATGTCTAATTACAGTTTTCCATTTTTCTGGGGCAACCTTTCTTGCATCAGACATATAAATCTCGTGGTGCAACCTATCTTTGTTAATATCATTAACATATCCATTTTGTTCTAAATAAGTATCCATAAGCGCAACAGTTGCTGGCTCATTATCAAAAGAACCTATATGCATAATTTGAACGCATAATCCCTCATCAATCGTAAGATACTCTGCTGACGAACAATCAAGTTTCTTCTTTTTCGTTGCTGTTTCTACCGCCCAGTCAAAATCAGCTTTAGAAATGAAATCAGGCAAACGGATAACAGAAATCCAGCTGAAAGCAGACTTATTTGTATAATCTACACTCTCGACATCATCCTGCCACCAAAAACCTTCCAATGGCGGAACAACATATTCAAAAAATCCTTCAATTTTATAATCAGTCTTGTAACTCATTTTTAATGTGTATGCAACAGCATATAGAACACTGATTGCTTGTTGATATGCTCCGCCTTCTTCATTTGGATTGCCTTTTCCTCTAACTGCAATATAATTTGCCTTAGGTACATTTACAATCTCTGGTTTGTTCTTCGGCATATAGAATTCTTTATACTCTTTTTTAAAATCAAAAGCCATAATAACCTCCAAAATTCCGATTTTCTTAATTCTCCAAACTGGGAATTGTTTATTTCTTTTTTTTCGGTTTTAGGGCTGGCAATTCATCATACATTGCATGAAACAAGCCTGTCAAAAATTCCTTATTATCAACCTCATCTACCAACAACATCTCTTTTGCTCCCTCATAGGGTAATTCATACGGAGCTGTCGGCATATAACTAATTGCTGATTTTACTGGTTTAACAAGTAATCTATCATCATAGATACCACCTACAATCTTGCCACGATAATAAATAATAAATTCTCCCATCATAGCTCGATAAGTAATTTCTTCTAACTCAGATAGCTGCCCTAAAATAAACTCTAAGTATTCCTTGCTAGATGCAATATTTCCACCTCAAATTCCGATTTCTATTTTCGTTTCCATAGCATAGTGTACTCTTTTTCACCAGTAGCTTCATCCAAGCCTTCACATTGAATAATGAACCCTTCTCTTTGGTAAAAAGAAATTGCTCTGGCATTCTTCTGGTATACATTTAATCGTAAGCTAACTTTTTTATCCTTAACATAATCTAATAAAAGCTTACCTATGCCACATGACTGCATTTCATCGGAGACAAAAATACCTTCTATATATTTATCATTTAGTCCTACAAATCCTTGTATCATTTTATCTGCTTCAAACACATAAACTTCGTATTGTGACATCATTTCTTTCACTAATTCATAATTACTTTTCCAGTATTGATTGGAAATAAAATAATGTGCTTTCAGATTTGTCTTTAACCATATGTCAGCGACTCTATCGATATCTCCGTTCAGCAACTTTCTAATCATAACAAATATTCTCCACAACTACATCCTTTATGCTTTTCTCTTTTTTCCATTCTATCACAAGCTCACCATTAATCATCATTTTTTTGATATTTTTTCTTTTCCCCCACTGTAAAACAGCCTCTGAGCGTTTCGTTATATAGAGGGATACAAATAAGAGCAAGATCCACCCAGGTATTACCGTATCGCCATTTTATGGCTACGGCATACCTCTGGGTAAGTCTCTTGATGGGGATTCCGATTCCCCATACCCTCGTACAGACATCAAAGATATCTGTTGGCTCTCTATCAAAGATAGTCGCAGCACTTTATATAACCGGAAGGGACAGCCGGTTAAAAAGTGTAATCGCACATCCAAGATGTCTTATCAAAAAAGAAGGAGGACTATGGCACCAAAGAAGAAAGAAAAGAATCTCAAGAGGAGTAACATCATCACATTAAAATTAACGGATATTGAATTGGCAGTATTAAATGAAGCCGCTGACGTTACAGGACTTTCTCGTTCTGAATATGTGAGAAAACTACTACTTGAAAAGCAAATCAATCACCAAATTGAAGTTGTTGCAGACATGAATGATCTCAGGAAACTGGTCAGTGAATATGGAAAGATTGGATCGAACCTCAATCAGATCGCCAAGCATTTTAACAGTGGTGGCAGTCAGTCACGTGCTATAGAAAATGAAATCCATCAGTGCATCACGGACTTATTCCTATTGAGAAAAGAAGTACTGAAACTGGCAGGTGGTATGAATGGCAATCGTAAAACACATTAAAAGCAGAAATGCTAATTACTCGGCTGCTATCAATTACCTTCTGTTTGAACATGATGAAAAAACCGGGAAAAAGATTGTAGATGAATCCGGACGAAGCATCCTGCGAAAAGAGTTTTACATGGATGGGTTAGGCATTGATCATGATTCAGCCGGATATGCTACACCTCAGGGCCTTCGAAACGTACTGATCATCAGTGCAACACCTTACCAATGGAAGCATATGATCGGCCAGAGAACCTGCCGAAGAAATACGGATGAAACCAGGATCGTAATGCTCCAGATCTGGCAACGATTGTACAAATTAAGCCCGATCCTTTTTGCACCGGATCTGACCGGTCCATTCTGTCAAAGAGGAAGCTGTATGGAAAAACAGATGTCCTGCCAAACCCCTATTTCAAGATTTTGGATACCGTCAGATATCTTAAAAGCAGATTATCCATTGCTCATCAGGAAGGAGGTGAGCAGCCATAAAGATTAAACTGATTGACTTTGGTCTGAAAGCAGATCATCATCCCTTCCGGCCACATGAAAATGATGCCGGTGCGGATGTATTCATGCCTTATGATTGCGTATTAAAGCTAGGCGAAGTTGCGAGAATTCCGCTTGGATTTGGTCTCATCATCCCGGATGGATTTGCCGGATATGTCTTTCCACGAAGCAGCATGGCTGCAAAAGGACTGGTATGCGAACTTCCACCGATTGACTCCGGTTACCGTGGTGAGATCCATGCTATTATCAGCAACGTGAGCACATCTTCTCAGATCATTCATAAAGACACACGCGTCGGTCAGCTGGTGATTACACCGGTCGTGATCGCAGATTTTGTCCTGGACCTTGGTAATGAACGAGGAACCGGGGCTTTTGGAAGTACAGGAGAATAATACTATGATTACATTTGGAAGAAAATTAAAACACTTAAGACAGAAAAATCATCTCACCCAGAAAGAACTTGGCATAGCTGTTGGATTTCCCGACAGCTGTGCTGATGTCCGGATTGCTCAATATGAAGGCGATGTCCGAACACCAAAAGAGGATCTTATGAAACTCTTCGCATCAACACTCGGTGTTCCGGTTGAACTCTTTACCGTACCAGTACTCTCAGAACCTAGAGAGTATGAAGCGGCAGAATATTGGAGGTATGAGTTAGGGGCAGAGTTGGATTAAATTTATATTTCTACGAAGAAAGCCAAAGACATTTAACTGTTCACCCAATCAAACGTCTTTGGATTATTTAATTACAACTATTTTTTAGAGTTTTACCCAGTAACTCATACAGAGCTTCTGCCTCTTCTTGAGATAAAGTAATTCCTTTTCCCATTTTTTCATGTTCTGGTACCCAGTCACGAATATCATATTTTTCTGCAGCTCCATTCCATGAAATCATATTTAATTCTTTTTTCCAACCTTTGGCACTTTCTGAAAGTATTCCTATTGGGTAACAAAAAACACCGTATTTCTACGGTGCGTTCTGTCAGATATATTCTGTTTTATGATAGCAGAAAACTGGAATTCACAGTTCTTCCATCCTTCCCATCTTCAGCGCCATAACAAGAGTTCCGGCTGCCATCACAAAGACACCAATTTCAATCACATAGATGGGAAGAAGCGCCGGACCTGCCACGGCAAAGAAGTCCACGATAAAATGAATCCCATATGCAAGAACCACTGTAAAAGCCGCTGTCCTGCATTTGCCTGCCTTTACCGCCCGGTAGATCAGCAGTGACAACCCGATATGCAGAATGATGGCACTGATTCTTTCGATTCCGCTTACAAAAAAGAGTGGTGCCGGTGTTGTCCATAGGGCCGACAGCTGTGACACGGTCTGGTTTGCAGACTCAGCAGGAAGTGCCGCCAGCGTATTCTGCATGGCTCCGCTGTTGATCATCAGCATGGACACAAGATTGCTGATTCCGGAGAGTCCTCCGAGCAGAATGGCCTCCACACCGCCATGCCCGATTCCATACATCAGTGCATTTGGAAAATCCAGCCATTTCTTTATCCAGAACTTCATGGCAATCAGTCTTCCGGTCTCTTCAAAAACCGCTGCAGCCAAAGCCGCGTACACATAGTAAAACCATGGCCTGCTCTGTGCGTTCAGTCCGCAGAACTGAATGACAAGAACATGCAGCAGCTGCTCCAACAGCATGGCAAACAGCAGATAGGTTCCTGCTCCGATAAAGAACGAGGAAATCCTTGCCTTAAGCTTCACCCTTCCTGCAATGAACAAAGCAATCGGTACCCCCATCGAGAGGATAACGGAGCAGATAACTCCCGCTATCGCCAGACCTGATATTGTGTTCAATTCCATCTTTATACCTCCCTGATTCTCAAAAAATTCCTTTATTGTATTTGAACTGTCCATACAATATAAAGCCTAATCCGACAATAACTGCTGGAAGAATGATATAATCTATAATTATTTCACTCCAAAACGAAACAATAAAACCTAATACAAGAGATATTCCTATAATCAGCGTTCCTGTGCCGACTGTTTTTCCATACTTTGGTATATCTTCTTCCTTTACTTTTCGCCTATTATAAGAGTGAATTGTGCTGATATTGCCTTTGATATTTACAATTCCCACAACAGATATGAACACTCCCAAAATCAACATTATAATATTTTCCATAATAACCTCCTAAAAATAGAATAGTTCCTCAAATTTTTTGTCCAATGCAATACAAAGAATTAGAGCCAATTTTGCAGTTGGATTAAACTGTCCTGTTTCAATAGAACTAATGGTATTTCTTGATACCCCTACCATTTCTGCAAGCTGAGCTTGAGAAAGATTTGCTTCTGTGCGAACTTCCTTTAAGTGATTTTTCAGTTGTAATTGTTCTTTCATATTCTCACCTCTAAAAGATGGCTAACAAATCCAACAAATGCCAAAATGGAAAGCACAAAAAACAGAACAGTCAAGACCAAATCGCTCTTTCGCTTCATTTTGATAAAACGAACTAACCATTGTGTTGCAATAATGCTGAAGTATATAACCCACGGACTGTAAATCATAGTATGAGCAAGCACAGAAGATAACAGCGAAAGCAAACAACACACTAAAGCACCAACTCTGCTTGCGTGACTTCCGGCTTGATATACCACTTCCATTTCAGCCAAGTCCTTATTGCGATGTTCTTTTCTGCTTGCATTTAATATTTCGTCCTTTTTCATAAAAACACCTCCATGCCAAGTTTTCTTTGCATATTTTAATTATACACATACCAAGTTTTCTTGTCAATAGAGTCATAAAAAAGTTACAACCGATATAAGAGATAACTTTTCTACCACTTCGATTATACTCACGACTTAATGACTTCTTGAATACTTGCCGAAAAAGAAAAACTGCCATCGGTTTGACAGCAGTTCTTCTTCGGTTGGTATCCGTTAGGAATACACAATATCATTCAATACAATCTCATCGGCACAGGCTCGAATGTTATTCATCAATCCTATCCATCTCATCATATCCGTTGCTTTCAGTTCTTCCGTTACACCCTGCTTAAACGCTATTTTTGCCCTTTAATTGTGGTATTACTTATAGCAAAGCACAAAAAAGGCCCAAAAGGGCACTTTCCCTTTTGAGCCTATACACTTTATTAGCTAACGTATTTTGCTTTCATTTTTCCGCATGGTCATGAGGCTTTTTTCTCTTAAATCGCATTCTATGAATCCTCAGATTGTTCTTTCTGTTCTTCAATAATTCGTTCTGTCGCTTTATGGATCTTTCACTTGAAACGGATGCTCTTTGAATGGACGAAGACGCTCAATCTCAATTTCTATGATTCTTTCTTCGTTTTCTCCTGATTGTCTGTTTGGCTCAGTCATCTTGACTCCTTTCCTCCAGGATTCAGGAACTAAAAAATGCCTGCCTGGAACTTTTTTAGTTAGAAAAGTTCCAAACAGACATTACTGTTTGACCATTAGCTGTAGCTAATAGAATTGAATACTGTTTCAGCTAATTCATGTTTGCAAACCGGTAATTTTGATTAGCTGTCAGCTAACAAAAATCGGATTGCGTTAGCTGGAAATTGATCATTTTGAATGGAATTTTGTGTCACGAACGTGATTAGAAAATAACAAAAGCGTTCGTTGTCAGCTAATCCAGCTAACATTTACGAACGCTTTGAAGCCCGTCGCCAAGAGGATTTGAACCTCCGACCCCTCGCTTAGGAGTTCCCTGTGGCGGTTAGTATGCAGTAGTTCGATTATCCTGTAAGGGACGTTTAACGCCCCAAAAAGCGGAAAAGGGGCTTGCACAACGACTCTGTTAATAAACTCTAATATTCAATTATATCCTTTAGAGTGTTAGCAGGCTGTTAGCAAACCAACCACTTTTTCGGGAATTACTGATAATTTGTTACAATCGTATTTAAAATCATTTATCACATGGAAACAAGATACCCGTTAGGTTGAATTTAATTAAGTTAAAGGACGTTCAGAAATGAGCGTCTTTTTTCATACCCAAAATCGAAAGGAGAAAGAGAAAATATGAATAAGCTAGTAAAGCGATTGCTGACAGGAACGCTTGCTTTTGCAACCATTCTCACGGCATTACCAGTGACGGCGGTTCATGCTTCCGGCAATCAATACTGGACAGAATCAGCAGAACGTGTCGGCTACATTGAACACGTTATGAATGATGGTTCTATCAAATCTACGTTTCATGAGGGACACATGAAAGTTGAGGGCGAAACTGCCTACTGCGTGGACATCAATACCAATTTCAAGAATGGATATAAAACAAGGTCTGACGCAAGTACACGCATGAGTAGTGATCAGATTGCGGACGTTGCTCTTTCCTTAGAGTACGTCAAGCAATATACCGCTACTCATACCGGACTGAATAACAACCAGAAGTATTTGCTGGAACAGTGTGTTGTCTGGCAGAGATTGAGCGAACAGCTTGGCTGGCAATGCGATAATGTCAGAGCTTCTTATAATGAAATCTCACAGACAATACAAAATGAAGTGTACGCTGGTGCGAAAGCATTTGTGAAAGCAAATAAGGGACGCTATGAATGTGGCGGTTACATTTATACTGGCGAAGGACAGGACATCGGACAGTTCTGGGCGAAGTTAAATGTAGGAAATGCAAAGGTCAAAAAGACTTCTTCCAATCCAACGGTCACAGATGGCAATACCAACTATTCCTTTGAGGGTGCGACATTTGGTGTCTATTCTGATAAGGGCTGTAACAGCCAGCTTGCCACACTTACTGCCGATGGAAACGGCGATACCAAAGAAGTTGAGGTAAAAGCCGGAACAGTTTACATCAAAGAACTTTCCGCACCAAAAGGTTACAAGCTGGATTCTACTGTCCATGCCTTAAATGTGGAAGTTGGAAAAACAGCGACATTAACTGTTGCTGACACTCCAAAAGTCACAGAAACTTTGATTGATTTATTCAAAATCGACATGGAAACAGAAAAATCCACTCCACAGGGAACTGCTTCTTTAGAGGGTGCAGAGTTTACATGGAGCTATTATGACGGATACTACAATGCAGACAATCTTCCTGCAAAGGCTACCCGTACATGGACAACCAAAACCATTGCCGAAAAAGACAGTGCCGGAACTATCCATTATGTATCCAGACTTGCTGACAGCTACAAAGTATCCGGCGACAGCTTCTATACACAGGACGGTAAGAATGTACTGCCACTTGGTACACTCACTGTCACAGAAACAAAAGCACCAAACGGCTACTTATTAGATGGTGCATATATGCAGACTGACGGAAGTTCCGAACAGATTAAGGGGACATACCTTACACAGATTTCCGAAGATGGCGAACTTGCCGTACTTTCTGGAAGCAACCAATATTCCGTATCCGACAAGGTTATCCGTGGCGGTGTGAAAATCCAGAAACGTGACCTTGAAACAAAGGATACCAAAGCACAGGGAAGTGCGACCTTACAGTACACAGAGTTTAACATCATTTCCTTAAATGACAGTCCTGTACTGGTTGAGGGAAAATTATACAGCAAGAATGAAACGGTAAAGAAGATTCAGACAGGCATTGACGGAATTGCTTCTACTTCTGCTGACCTGCTCCCTTACGGAAATTACAGATTAGAAGAAAGCAAAGCACCAGAGGGCTACTTGACAGACGGTGCAAAAACAATCGACTTTTCTATCACGGAAGATGGAAAAATCGTGGACTTGACCGACAAATCTCACTCTATCTACAACCAGATTAAACGTGGCGATATTGAGGGTGTAAAAATCGGTGCAGGTACACACAAACGTCTTGCAGGTGTTCCATTCAGAATTACAAGCAAGACAACGGGAGAATCCCATATTGTAGTTACTGACAACAACGGTCAGTTCTCCACTGCTTCAAGCTGGGCTTCCCATAAGGTCAATACTAATGCCGGAAAATCCAGTGAGGACGGTGTATGGTTTGGGACATCTGAACCAGACGACAGCAAAGGTGCATTACTCTATGATACCTATGTGATTGAGGAATTAAAGTGTGATTCCAACGCCGGGTTTAAGCTGATTCCAGCTTTTGAGGTAGTCGTATCCAGAAATAAAGTGACCGTAGATTTAGGGACACTGACCGATGAATACGAAAAAGAAATCACAATCCATACCACAGCGACCGACAAGAAAACAGGCGAAAAAATGATTGTTGCCGGAAAGGACATCAAGATCGTGGACAAAGTCACACTTGATGGCTTGGAAGTTGGAACAAAATATAAACTTTTCGGCTGGCAGATGTTAAAGGAAGAAAACGCCGAACTTCTGATTGACGGGAAACGTGTAGACAATGATTACACATTCACTGCTGACAGCGAAAAAATGACGGTTGAGATTACTTACAGTTTTGATGGTTCAGCTCTTGGCGGTCAGAACCTTGTTACATTTGAGGAATTGTACGATATGAGCAATCCGAAAGAGCCTGTCAAGGTTGCCGAACATAAAGACATCAACGATGATGGACAGACGGTTCTTATCACAGAACGTATCATCAAAATCCATACTACCGCTACGGACAAGAACGGCAAGAAAGAAATCGAAGCCGGAAAAGATGTAACGATTGTGGATAAAGTCACATTAGATGGTCTGGAAGTTGGAACAAAATACAAACTTTCCGGCTGGCAGATGTTAAAAGAGGAAAATGCAGAACTTCTGATTGATGGAAAGAAAGTATCCAATGATTATGAGTTTACAGCCGACAGTGAAAAAATGACGGTTGAGATTTCATTTACCTTTGATGGTTCTTCTCTTGGTGGAAAGAGCCTTGTTACATTTGAGGAATTATACGATATGACCAATCCAGACGAACCAAAGAAAGTGACAGAACATAAGGACATCACAGACGATGGACAGACTGTGACAATCAAGGAAGTGCCGGAAGTCCCAGACACACCAAAGGATACTGACACGCCGGATACACCATCTACGGTTAAGACAAGTGACAGCCCAAAAACAGGCGACAATACCAATATCTATGCTTACCTTGCCATGCTCGGTCTTTCCTGCGTAGGGCTTGGCGGTATGCTTTACTTCAAACGCCGTAGAAAGAAATCATAAGGCGGTAATATAGCGGTTGGTAGAGCGTTCAAGGTCGCCACCCTTTTTGCAACTTCACGCTCCCGTGAAGCACTTGGTTTACGGGAGCGTGAAGTCCACTAGGGGCGTGGGGAGTGTAGCTCCCCACAAAGTACAGCAGGAAAGAAACTAAAACAGAAAGAAAAGAGGTCAATCATTTATGGAATTAAGATTTGTCGTACCAAACATGGAAAAGACATTCGGGAACTTGGAGTTTGCCGGAGAAAATACTACGGAACAGCAGAGAATCAACGGTCGTATGGCTGTCATTACCAGAAGCTATAACCTGTATTCCGATGTGCAGAGAGCTGATGATGTAGTTGTGACGCTTCCTGCCAAAGCTGGCGAAAAACATTTCTTGCCGGAGCAGAAAGTAAAACTTATCAATCCACGAATCACTACCGATGGCTATAAAATCGGGGAACGTGGATTTGTCAATTACATCTTACTTGCAGACGATATGTTACCAGCAGAAAGTAAATAAGGGGGTATTCAGATTATGAGATTAGCAAATGGAATCGTCATTGATAAAGAAAAGACATTCGGAGTGTTGAAGTTCTCCGCATTACGCCGTGAGGTTCATGTACAGAATGAAGATGGGACGGTCAGTGAGGAAATCAAGGAACGTACTTACGATTTAAAATGCAACACACAGGGACGCATGATACAGGTATCTGTTCCGGCGACTGTTCCGTTAAAAGATTATGATTACAACGCCGAAGTGGAACTTATCAACCCTGTTGCAGATACGGTAGCCAATGCGAATTACCGTGGTGCAGATGTGGACTGGTATGTAAAAGCGGACGACATTATTTTGAAGAACAAAGGAACTCATACCGGAAATCCACAGAACAATGCTCCCCAGCAACCGCCGAAGAAATAAGTTTGTAACTAATGGATTTTCATTGTATTGTTCAAATGTAATTGATATAATATAAAAAAATCAAATTGGAAGTTGTGGAGGTGCTTTATGAACGAGAGAGAAAAAATTATCCGATTATGGTTTGATATGTGGATTAAGAAAGCAGATTTAGGAATTGACAATATTTTTACAGATGATGTTGTATATACTGAGAGTTGGAGTCCTAAATATGAAAACCGCAAAACGGTAAAGCACTGGTTTGACGAATGGAATACACGCGGAAGTGTTCTTGTCTGGGAGATTAAGCAATTTTTTCATCAAGGCAATCAAACAATCGTGGAGTGGTATTTTAAAAACAAAATGAATAATGGAAATGTTGAAGAATTTGACGGAATATCTTTAATTGTATGGACACAGGATAACAAAATAAAATCATTAAAAGAGTTTGGTTGCAATCTTCATAATTACAATCCATATCGAGATAGTGATATTCCCGTATTTCGAGAAGAAAAAGCAAATTGGTTTTGAGAGGACTATAAATTCAAGTTTATAAGTTAGCTTATATGTTCCAAATAATTAAACCAACATTTAAGGAGATGGGAAAATGAATTTTACTGATGAAAAAGATTACATCATGCGAATGATAAAAGAAATGGTAAGAGTATTATTTTCATTAGCCTTTGGGAAAAAGTATGTTTCTGTTGAACTTGAAAAAGAAAACAAGTATGAAGTATCGGGAAAAAATTTGAAAATTTTTCTTAATATGATTGATTTAGGACAGATTAACGAAGCAGAGAACATACTTTTAGATAGCATTGACTATACAAACAAAAACGAAGTAATGGCGGTGGCTCTTTTTTATCAGTACCTTAGTGAAAAAGATAATCAGTTTTTGGAAAACAACAATTATACAAAAGAAGAAGTGCTTTCTGGTTTCAAACAATTACTTATGAAATCGGGATATAGCGATTTGATTTATTTGCTCAAATATGATGAGTAATACAGAATTAAAAATTCAGCCTTTATAATTTTATATTTATATTCACAAAGCAGTTAGTCTACATGATTGACTGCTTTTCTTACGTCCAAAGAAAGGAGTTTATATGAACGTATGGAAAAAATCTAAAGGTAACAGGATTCGTGCCAGTGACAAATCGCTGGTCTATCATTTCTGTATTGGCTGGCTGTTGCTCCTGTTTGTTGCGGTATTCTTGCTACTGAACCTGCGACAGCCTCTTGTTACAGACTGGAAAGAATTTAACCTGCTCCATGCCGGAATTACTTGGACTGCCTACAACTCCATTACGGTTCTGATAGCGACTGGTGTTTGTGCATTGGTTGCTTTTCTCTACTACCGTTACGGATATGACCGTATCAAGCGGTTGCTCCACCGACAAAAACTGGCTCGCATGGTGCTGGAAAACAAATGGTATGAAACGGAAAATACCAAAGACAGCGGTTTTTTCACTGACCTGCAAAGCAGATCAAGAGAAAAAATCGTGTGGTTTCCCAAAATCTACTATCAGATGGACAATGGCTTGCTCCATATCCTGTGTGAAATCACAATGGGAAAATATCAAGAACAGCTCCTGTCCTTAGAGGATAAACTGGAATCGGGGCTGTACTGTGAGCTGACCGACAAGACACTGCATGACGGATATATCGAATACACCCTGCTCTATGATATGATAGCGAATCGTATTTCGATTGATGAAGTGATTGCCGAAAACGGCGGTCTGCGGTTAATGAAAAATCTGGTGTGGGAATATGATTCACTTCCCCATGCCCTTATCTGCGGTGGTACAGGTGGTGGAAAGACATATTTTCTATTGACCATCATTGAAGCCCTGCTTAGAACCAATGCGAATTTATACATTCTTGACCCGAAGAACGCTGACCTTGCAGACTTGGGAACGGTCATGGGAAATGTCTACCACACGAAAGACGATATGATTGACTGCATCAATACCTTTTATGAGGGCATGGTCACACGCTCGGAAGAAATGAAACTACACCCGAACTACCGCACAGGAGAAAACTATGCCTATCTGGGACTTGCTCCACAGTTCCTTATCTTTGATGAATATGTGGCGTTCTTGGAAATGCTCACGACAAAGGAAAGCACTGCCCTGTTAAGCCAGTTAAAGAAAATCGTCATGCTTGGCAGACAGGCTGGATACTTTCTGATTGTAGCTTGCCAGCGTCCAGACGCAAAGTATTTCGGGGACGGTATCAGAGATAACTTCAACTTCCGTGTGGGGCTTGGTCGCATGAGTGAACTCGGCTACGGTATGCTCTTTGGAAGTGATGTGAAAAAACAGTTTTTCCAGAAGCGAATCAAGGGGCGTGGATACTGTGATGTGGGAACAAGTGTCATATCTGAATTTTACACTCCCCTTGTACCCAAAGGCTATGATTTCTTAGGTACGATTGGGGAACTTGCAGAAAGGAGAACAGAAAAAAAGGCTCTGGAACAATCCGAAGCCTTACTTTAATTTCAAGATGTCATTAGGTGTGCAGTCCAGATATTCACACAACTTTGCTAAGATGGAGAAGTCGATTCTGGTTACTTTATTTTTGCAGTAGTTGTTAAGCTGTGTTCTCTGTAAATTACAGGCTTCACAGACTTTGTTTTTACTGATATTCTTTTCTTTGAGAAGATTTTCTAAATCCATGTACACTGTCATTTTTGTTTACCTCGTCTTTTAATCAAATTATAAATATAGCTGTATTGAAAAATAAGCTGTTTTGCTCTACACTTGTACTGTAATACAGGTGTATGGAGGAAATTAAAATGATAAGAAAACGGACAGTAATTATAGCAATCACTATACTTCTGCTCTTGGCAGGAAGCCTGTCTTACCTGCAATGGGGACGGCAGATGGACGTATCTTCTTCGTCCGGCTCTGGCTCTGATAACCATTATGAGCTACGGGTATCGGTCATACTCAACGCTCTGGTCGTGACCGATCAACAGAAATGTGCGGAACAAATATTTGAAAAATGCAGGGACAATTCTTTTCACAGTGTCCGTTTCAGTTATGATATTCAGATTCCCCACGCACTTTCTGTTACGGTCTACAAGAACCAGAAAGACGCTGAATCCGGCAACTCGGCATTTCGCTTTTCCTATCAGCAGGAGAACCAGATAGACGGCTCATACAATATTGTGGACAATCCAGAAAAATTTACTCTGGAAATGGAATGATTGCACACATAAGGCAGGACGGACAGGTGGCGTGCGAAGCGAAAGCCACAGGTACGGACTAGCCTTGCTGGTGTGGCGGTAGCCACGCCAGCATATATCAAGCCCCTCGGTATCTAACAGAGGGGCACAAATCACAAGGAAACATACACAAAAGTTACCGATTCTTGGCTGAAATCAAGCGTTTGGTAGCTTTTTTTACTGCTGTGACATCGGATAAAAAATGTCACAGTTTTTTCGTAAAGGGGGTATCGCACTGAATGATACAGAGTGGATACAGGATTTTGCAGACAGACGTTTGCAGTACGGTGTATCCCAGACGAAACTTGCGGTCATGGCTGGAATCAGCCGTGAACATTTAAGCCGTATCTAATCCGGCAAGGTGGCGGTCACAGAAGAAATGAAAGTGAAACTTTTGGAAGCTCTGGAAAAATTCAATCCAGAAGCACCGCTTACCATGCTGTTTGATTATGTGAGGATACGGTTTCCGACACTGGATATTGGACACATCATCAAAGATATTTTACAGCTCAATATTCAGTACATGATACATGAGGACTTCGGGCATTACAGTTATACAGAACACTACTACATCGGAGATATTTTCGTATATACTTCTCCCGATGAAGAAAAAGGTGTCCTGCTGGAACTGAAAGGAAAAGGCTGTCGCCAGTTTGAAAGTTATCTGCTGGCACAGGAACGGAGCTGGTATGATTTTCTTATGGACGCTCTGGTGGACGGTGGTGTGATGAAACGCCTTGACCTTGCCATCAATGACCATACGGGAATGTTAGATATTCCAGAACTAACCGAAAAATGCCGGAATGAGGAATGTGTATCGGTGTTCCGTTCCTTTAAGTCCTATGCTTCCGGCGAACTGGTCAAGCATGAGGAACAGGACAAGGCTGGTATGGGGTATACGCTTTATATCGGTTCACTGAAAAGTGAGGTGTACTTCTGTGTCTATGAAAAAAGCTATGAGCAGTACATCAAACTTGGGATTCCCATTGAGGAAGCACCCATAAAAAACAGATTTGAAATACGGTTGAAAAATGAACGTGCTTATTATGCTGTCCGTGACCTGCTGACTTACTATGACGCTGAACGGACGGCATTTTCTATTATCAACCGTTATGTACGCTTTGTGGATAAGGAAGCAGACAAGAAACGGAGCGACTGGAAATTATCTGTCCGCTGGGCGTGGTTCATCGGGGAAAACAGAGAGCCGTTAAAGCTCACGACCAAACCCGAACCCTACACACTGGACAGAACTCTACGCTGGATTCAACGGCAGGTTGACCCGACACTTAAAATGCTGGAAACAATCACAGCAAAAACAGGCGTTGATTATCTGAAAGAAATCCGTAAATCCACAAAACTGACGGAAAAGCACTACAAGATAATCGAACAACAGACCACATCTACCGAAGATGTGATTTTAGAAAAGGAGAATTGAAAAATGCAACGATTATTATTTGACTTCCTGCTCTTCTCTTTAGGTGGAACAGTTGGCGTGATTGCCATGTGTATTTTACAGGCTGGCAGACAGTCTGACAGAAAAATGATGGAACTGAAAGGAGAAAAGAAATAATGAATTTTGGACAGAACCTTTATAACTGGTTTTTAAGCAACGCACAGAGCCTTGTACTGATGGCGATTGTTGTTATCGGTATCTACTTGGGATTTAAGCGTGAGTTTTCCAAACTCATCGGATTCTTGGTAGTTGCCTTAATAGCCGTTGGTCTTGTATTCAATGCATCCGGCGTAAAAGACGTATTGTTACAGTTATTCAATAAGATTATTGGAGCGTAAAATTAAGAATCCCACATTTTGAACACAAACTTGTGGTAATATACTAATATCATTAAAATGTTTAAAGGAGATTCTTATTATGGTTAGATACAGTATTGAAATCGGACAGAAAGAACAAGATATTTTAAAAGAAATCGTTTTAGCCAGTGATAAAAATGTAAAGAAACGTAAATTTGCAACAGGGTTATCGTCTGTGATGGCTGTCATAATGTTAATATATACGATTCTCTGCTTTATGAATAGTCGTATTGGCTATGGTATTATTGGATTATTATTTTCAGTTTTCTTTATCTGGATTATCATAAACGGAGCTAACACATTTCAGAAAAAAGTAATAACTATTGTTCATTCTAAAATGGATAATAAACTGACTTCGGGAAAACGTGAATATTGTTTTGATACCGATGGTATTACAGTTAGTTCTGATATTGGTAACGGGACTAATCATTGGAACGCCTTTAAATGTTGGGGGATTTTCAGAAATTACATATATATCAGAACAATAAAAAATGAAATGGTTCTTGTTAATCAAAATGATTTGTCTGAAAATGATGTAAAAGAGTTAAAATCCCTTTTGAGTCAGAATTTAAAAGAAGAAACGCTTTAATATTGTTTTAGAGTTAAGCAGTCTTTCAGTTATGATCGACTGCTTTTTTCATACTCAAAATTAGAAGAAAGGACTGAATTACGATGGAAGAATGTAGCGTATTGATTGAAACGACCAAATCAGCAGAGGATAAAACCTCTCGCTGGTTTGATTTACCCATTGATTATGAGCTGTTCCGTGACCTGCTCGGTGTGGAAGCTGACAGCAAAGACTATCAAATCACAGATATGAAGCTCCCCTTTGCTGGCGATATTGTAAGGACAACTTCTGTAAGACGATTAAACAAGCTATACTTTGCTTACACGGATTTATCGCCAGAAGTTCAGCAGGCATACAAAGACTTGATTTCTTATTTTGGCGGTGTTGAGGATTTGTTGCAGGAATCCGAAGAATTTCTGTTTTATCCAGCGTGTCACAACATCATGGACGTTGCCCGTTACCGCTTGGAGCATAACATTGAATTTTCTGCTCTTTCCGAAAAAGGAAAGAAATATTTTAATCTGGAAGCCTACGCCCATGAACTGGAAGAAAAAGGACGTTATGCTCTCTGCAACAACGGTATGTTCAAACTTTGACAGGTGGTATTGCTTATGGCAGAAATGAAAGTATTTGTTATCAATCTTGATGAACAGGAAAAAGATACAGGCTGTGCATGGTTTACACTTCCCTGCAACATAGAAGCATTAAAACAATCCATTGGCTTACCGCCGGACAGTGACCGTTATCTTATCAGTGATTATGATTTTCCTTTTGAAATCCTGCAAGATACAGACCTTGACCTGTTAAACAATATCTGCCTTGCGATTTCGGAGAGTGAAATCCCACCCGAAGATATACCTGCAATTCAAAGAGAATGGTTTCCAAACCTGCAAGAGCTGGAAGCCGGACTTTGCAATATTACATACCATCGGAACTGTTCAGATATGGAAAAAACATCAGAACATTTCTTATGTGTGCATGGCAGATTTTATGAATACAATGAGTGAAAGGAAGTGAACCGCTTATGATTGATGATATGCAAGTCTATATAGCCAATCTTGGCAAGTACAATGAGGGAGAACTGGTCGGGGACTGGTTCTCTTTTCCGTTGGACGAAGAAGTGATTGCAGAACGTATCGGCTTAAATGCAGAGTATGAAGAATACGCAATCCATGATACGGACAACTTCCCGATGGAGATTAGCGAATACATTTCCATCGAAGAACTGAACCGTATCTATGAGCAGTTGGAAGAATTGCCGGATTACCTGCTGGACGACTTGGACAGTTTCGTATCCTATTATGGAAGTCTGGAAGAACTGGTGGAGCATAAAGACGACATCATTCTGTATTCCGGCTGTGAAACGATGACCGATTTAGCCTACTATCTGATTGATGAAGAACAGGTACTCGGAGAAATCCCGTCCTCTTTACAGAACTATATCGACTATGAAGCCTACGGGCGTGACCTCGATATAGAGGGGACATTTATTGCAACAAACGCTGGTATCTGTGAGGTACTGCGTTAAGGGCTGGCAGATCAGCACCGCCACTGGTGCTACTGTCAGCTTTTCTCTTGGGGTAGTCTGGGAAATCCGGCTGTCCCTGTTGTTATGAAAATGAAGAAAGGAGCATTTACAAGTGAAGAAAATCCGAAGTTATACAAGTATCTGGAACGTGGAAAAGGTACTGTATGCCATCAATGATGTAAACCTGCCATTCCCTGTGACCTTTACCCAGATTACATGGTTTGTACTGACGGAATTTATCATCATTCTGTTTGCAAACGTACCGCCACTTTCCATGATTGAGGGAGCATTTTTAAAATATTTCGGGATTCCCGTTGCCCTCACATGGTTTATGTCACAGAAAACCTTTGACGGGAAAAAGCCATACAGTTACATCAAGACGATGGTGCTGTATGCTCTGCGTCCCAAAGTGACTTATGCCGGAAAAGCCGTGAACCTGCATAAGCAGAAATTTGAGGAAACTATCACGGCAGTAAGGAGTGTGACCTATGTTCCCGATTAAATATATCGACAATAACCTTGTCTGGAATAAGGACAATGAGGTGTTCGCCTACTATGAGCTGATACCGTACAATTATTCATTCTTATCCCCAGAACAGAAATACCTTGTGCATGACAGCTTCCGTCAGCTTATCGCACAGTCCCGTGAGGGAAAGATTCATGCGTTGCAGATTGCAACTGAAAGTTCAATCCGAAGTATACAGGAACAGTCAAAGAAGCTGGTCACTGGAAAGCTCCGTGAGGTAGCAATCCAAAAGATAGACGACCAGACCGAAGCCCTTGTATCCATGATAGGCGACAATCAAGTAGATTACCGTTTCTTTCTGGGATTCAAGCTCATGGTCACAGAGGACGAAGTCAATCTGAAGAACATCAAAAAATCGGTATTTCTGACATTCCGTGAGTTTTTGAATGAGGTAAGGCATACGCTGATGAACGACTTTGTTTCTATGAGCAATGATGAAATCAACCGTTATGTGAAGATGGAGAAATTACTGGAAAACAAAATCTCCCGTAGGTTCAAAATCCGCCGACTGGAAGCCAAAGACTTTGCGTATCTGATGGAACACCTCTACGGCAGGGACGGGATAGCTTATGAAGATTATGTGTATCCTCTGCCAAAAAGAAAATTAAAAAGAGAAACACTGATTAAGTATTATGACCTTATCCGTCCTACCCGTTGTGTAATGGAAGAAAGCCAGCGATATTTGCGTCTGGAACATGAGGACAGCGAAAGCTATGTTTCCTACTTTACGGTCAATGCCATTGTCGGAGAACTGGACTTCCCATCATCGGAAATCTTTTATTTCCAGCAACAGCAGTTCACATTCCCTGTGGATACGTCCATGAATGTTGAGATTGTGGGAAATAAGAAAGCCTTAACCACTGTCCGCAACAAGAAAAAGGAATTAAAGGACTTGGATAATCACGCCTATCAAGCTGGAAACGAAACAAGTTCAAATGTGGTGGAAGCCTTGGACAGTGTCGATGAACTGGAAACAGATTTAGACCAGAGCAAGGAAAGTATGTACAAGTTAAGTTACGTCATACGGGTGTCTGCACCCGATCTTGACGAACTGAAACGCCGTTGTGATGAAGTCAAGGACTTTTACGATGATTTGAATGTGAAGCTGGTTCGCCCTGCCGGAGATATGATGGGACTGCATGGAGAGTTTCTTCCAGCCAGCAAACGTTATATCAATGATTATATCCAGTATGTGAAATCCGACTTTTTAGCCGGACTTGGTTTCGGTGCTACCCAGATGTTGGGAGAAAATACAGGAATCTATATCGGATATTCCGTGGATACGGGAAGAAATGTCTACCTACAACCGTCCCTTGCCAGTCAAGGGGTAAAAGGTACGGTCACAAATGCGTTGGCTTCTGCTTTTGTCGGTTCGCTTGGTGGTGGAAAATCATTCTGTAATAACCTGCTGGTGTATTATTCCGTCCTGTTCGGTGGACAGGCAGTTATCCTAGACCCGAAAAGTGAGCGTGGGAACTGGAAAGAAACACTTCCGGAGATTGCAGAGGAAATCAACATTGTAAATCTTACCAGCGACAAGGAAAATGCAGGGCTTCTTGACCCGTTTGTAATTATGAAAGATAAAGAGGACGGAGCTACACTGGCAAAAGAAATTTTAACATTTTTAACAGGTATCTCAACCCGTGATGGAGACAAGTTCCCTGTTCTTATCAGTGCAATCAGCAAAGTATCAGAAAGTGAACAAAGAGGATTGCTAAATGTTATCACAGAATTACGGAAAGAAAATACGCCTATTTCAAACCACATTGCAAATCATATTGACAGTTTTACAAATTATGATTTTGCACACCTGCTCTTTTCAGACGGAACAGCGAAAAATACTATCAGTTTGGATAACCAGCTCAATATCATACAGGTTGCGGATTTGGTTCTGCCGGATAAAGATACTACTTTTGACGAATACACGACCATTGAATTATTATCGGTGGCAATGTTGATTGTAATATCTACTTTTGCCTTAGACTTTATCCATTCAGACCGAAGCATTTTTAAGATTGTAGACCTTGATGAAGCATGGGCGTTCTTAAATGTGGCACAGGGCGAAACACTCTCAAATAAACTGGTGCGTGCTGGTAGAGCCATGAACGCCGGAGTTTATTTCGTGACACAATCCTCTGGGGACGTATCGAAAGAAAGCCTAAAAAATAACATCGGTTTAAAGTTTGCGTTCCGCTCCACAGATACCAATGAAATCAAACAGACCTTAGAGTTTTTCGGACTGGACAGTGAGGACGAAAACAACCAGAAACGGTTGAGGGATTTGGAGAACGGACAATGCTTAATGCAGGATTTATACGGGCGTGTCGGCGTGGTACAGATACACCCTGTTTTTGTAGAACTGCTCCATGCCTTTGATACCAGACCGCCGATAAAAAGTGAGGTGGATTTGGAATGATGAAATCTGTCACAAAAGAAAAGGTATTCCATGTACTGAAACTGGTTCTGCTTTCCGTGACCGTCACACTGGTACTGCTGTCCCTGCTTGGGACGGTAGCTCATGCGTCTGGACTGGTCGATGATACGGTCAATGCAGACAACCTATATTCAAAGTATCCGCTTTCCAACTATCAGCTTGATTTCTATGTGGACAATAGCTGGTCATGGCTTCCGTGGAACTGGCTGGACGGCATTGGGAAATCAGTGCAGTACGGGCTTTACTGTATCACAAATTTTGTCTGGACAATCAGCCTGTATCTTAGCAATGCCACAGGATATGTGGTGCAACAGGCGTATAAGCTGGACTTTATCAATGATATGGCAGACAGTATCGGGAAAAGTATCCAGACACTTGCCGGAGTAACCGAACATGGATTTTCCAGCAGTGGATTCTATGTGGGATTCCTGCTCATTATCATTCTGATTGTAGGTGTTTACACCGCCTATACAGGGCTTCTCAAACGGGAAACAAGCAAAGCACTTCACGCTGTTATCAACTTTGTGGTGGTGTTCATTGTGTCTGCGTCCTTTATTGCTTATGCTCCCAACTATATCCAGAAAATCAATGATTTCAGTTCGGACATCAGCACCGCTTCTCTGGACTTGGGGACAAAAATCATGCTCCCCGATTCACAAAGCAAAGGGAAAGACAGTGTAGACCTTATCCGTGACAGCCTGTTTGCGATACAGGTAGAAAAACCGTGGCTGTTATTACAATTTGGGAACAGCGATACCGAAGAAATCGGGACTGACCGTGTGGAAGCTCTGGTATCTGCCAGCCCGTCAGACGAAGATGGGGAAACAAGGGAAAATGTTGTGAAAACAGAGATTGAGGATAACGACAATGACAACCTTACCATTCCACAGGTCGTCAACCGTCTTGGCATGGTGTTCTTCCTGCTCATTTTCAATCTCGGTATCACAATCTTTATCTTCCTGCTTACCGGCATGATGTTATTTTCCCAGATACTTTTTATCATATATGCCATGTTTCTGCCTATCAGCTTCTTACTGTCCATGATACCGACTTATGAGAACATGGCAAAACAGGCGGTTGTCCGTGTGTTCAACGCCATTATGACAAGAGCCGGAATCACACTGATTGTGACCGTGGCATTTTCGATTTCCAGTATGTTCTACAACATTTCCACGGACTACCCGTTCTTCATGGTGGCATTTTTGCAGATAATCTGTTTTGCCGGAATCTACATGAAGCTCGGAGAGCTAATGAGTATGTTCAGCCTTAACGCTAATGACAGCCAGCAGATAGGTCGCCGGATTTTCCGTAGACCGATGGTGTTCATGCGACACAGGGCAAGACGTATGGAACGCCGACTTGCAAGGGCTGTGGGTACAGGAAGTATGGTCGGAGCTGGTGCTGGTGCAGTCGCTGGTTCTGCTTATAATCACTCTCGTTCTACACATAAAAATACGCCAGCCAGACCACAAAGGAATAATGATATTTCCGTGGGAAGCCGTGTTGGTTCTGCTGTGGGTACTGTGATGGATACGAAAAATAAAGTCCGTGACAGTGCTTCTTCTCTGAAAGAAAATGTGAAAGACCTGCCGACACAGGCTGGTTATGCTATCTATTCTGCCAAACAGAAAGCAAAGGATAATGTATCGGACTTTAAGCGTGGCGTTGTGGAAGAACGGGAAAACCGACAGGAACAGCGTACACAGAAACGCAACCTGCACAGGGAAAATATCTCACAGAAAAAGCAGGAATTACAGAAAGCACAGGAAGCAAGGCAGACAGTTCATGCGAATGGATCAGCGACAGCCGGAGCTACCAGAAGCCATGAACGCCCTGTTGCCACACCTGTTCCAAAAACAGCACAGACCGATACGGTCATAAAGCCGGATATGAAGCGTCCTGCTACTTCTCCTGTGATAAAAAATGCAGAAGTCAAGGCTGGAAAAGAAACTGTCCGAACCAATATCAGACAGGAACAACAGGTCAAATCGGTTGCCAGAACAAACCAGACAAACGTAGCAGAATCCATCAGCAATCATAAGAAATCTACGGTACAGAAAACACAGGTCAACCAAAAACAGAATCGTAAGACTGTTACGAAGCAACCAGAGAAAGGACGGAAGAAATGAGATTAAAGCGTATCCTTATCATAGGTACGATATTTCCTGTCCTTTTCTCCATCGTCCTCTTTTTCGGGATACTGATTTCCGGCGAAGATGACGACAGTTCCAACAGTTATTCAACCGTCTACTCTGGCATGAACCTGTCAGCCGATGTCCTCAAACATCAGCCGATGGTAGAAAAATACGCCAGAGAAAACGGTATCACGGAGTATGTGAACGTCCTGCTTGCCATCATACAGGTGGAAAGTGGCGGTACGGCTATCGATGTCATGCAGTCCAGTGAAAGTCTGGGACTACCGCCAAACTCATTAAGTACAGAAGAATCCATTAAGCAGGGGTGTAAATATTTTGCGTCCCTGCTTTCTTCCTGTAAAGCCAAAGGTATGAATGACATTAACGTGGTCATTCAATCTTACAACTATGGTGGTGGCTATGCAGACTATGTGGCGAAGAACGGGAAAAAGCACAGCTTCAACCTTGCAGAGAATTTCGCAAAGAATAAATCCGGCGGTACAAAAGTGACCTATACGAACCCGATAGCAGTCAGTAAAAATGGTGGCTGGCGTTATAACTACGGGAATATGTTTTATGTGGAGCTGGTCAACCAATATCTGACCGTGAAGCAGTTCAGTAACGAAACGGTACAGGCGGTTATGAATGAAGCGTTGAAGTATCAAGGCTGGAAATATGTCTATGGTGGCAGTAACCCGAACACCTCTTTTGACTGTTCTGGTCTTACCCAGTGGTGCTACGGAAAAGCCGGAATTAGCCTGCCACGAACCGCACAGGCACAGTATGAGGCAACCCAGCATATCCCATTGTCACAGGCACAGGCTGGCGATTTGGTCTTTTTCCATTCCACCTACAATACCAGTGACTATGTTACCCATGTAGGAATCTATGTCGGAAACAATCAGATGTATCATGCCGGAAATCCAATCGGCTATACCGATTTGACCTCTGCCTACTGGCAACAGCACATCATTTGTGCCGGAAGAATCAAACAATAGAAAGGACTTGAAATATGTTTAAGAAGAAAGAAAAAACAGAGAAAGCACCTAAGAATAAGAAAGTGCGTACCATGAAAGTCGGGACACATAAGAAATCTGTCCTGCTGTTGTGGGCGGTGCTTCTGGCAAGCACCAGCTTTGGTGTGTATAAGAACTTTACCGCCATTGACACCCACACGGTACATGAAAAAGAAATCATTCAGTTAAGATTGAACGATACCAACGGTATTGAAAATTTCGTCAAGAACTTTGCGAAAGCCTACTACTCATGGGATACCAGCAAGGAAGCCATTGAAGCAAGGACAACAGAAATCAGTAAATACATTACCAAAGAATTACAGGACTTGAACGCCGATACCATCAGAACAGATATACCAACCAGTGCTACGGTTACAAATGTGCTGGTCTGGAATGTAGAACAGTCTGGAACGGACGATTTTACCGTTGCCTACGAAGTAGATCAGCAGGTAAAAGAGGGCGAACAGACACAGGCAGTCACAGAAAACTACACCGTGACCGTTCATGTGGATAAGGACGGTGCAATGGTCATTACCCAGAATCCGACACTTGCTCCGGCAGTGCAGAAATCAAAGTATGAACCGAAAGCACAGGAAGCCGATGTCAGTGTCAGTTCCGATACAGTCAAGGACGCTACCGCTTTCTTGGAAACATTCTTTAAGCTCTATCCAACAGCTACGGAAAAGGAACTTGCCTACTATGTCAAAGACGGTGTGCTTGCTCCTGTATCCGGCGACTATGTATTTTCGGAACTGGTAAACCCTGTCTTTACCAAAGATGGCGATAACATCAAGGTCAGTGTGTCCGTAAAGTATCTGGATAACAAGTCGAAAATGACGCAAATCTCACAGTATGAGCTTGTGCTTCATAAGGACGATAACTGGAAGATTGTAGGATAAATATTACAGCAGAATAGTATGGAAAGTTATTATTTAATCTATACTATTCTGCAATCTATTATAATATCTTAAGGCAATTTCTAAAGCGATAAATATGTAGAAAAATGCATAAGTACTGTGTATAATGAAGAAAAAGACAAATCGTAATTTGAGGAACTGGGCGGCAAATACGAAAGGCAAGGGGATTATTTGATACCGTGCTTAACTGTACCCGCCGAAGAAGAACAGGCAATAGGCATCTGGGGGCAACGGCATTTAGATTATCTAAAACAGTACCGTAAAGTTACATACACCAATCTTCTTACAAGCGGCAGGCTAAACGCCTACCTTGCCGACATCAACAGACAGGCACAGGAACGCTTTGAAAGGCTCATAGAGGGTATGAAACAGGCACA